>JBIHZO010000333.1:0-4162 GCA_044231405.1 Cypionkella sp.
GGCCGAATTCGTCGGTGCCCATCCAATGCGCGGCCCCGGGCGGGGCGTTCGCGCCGGGCAGGTTCTGGATCGCATAGTCGTAGGGTGCCAGCCACGGCGCAAAAAGCGCGCAGCCGACCACCAGCACCAGAACAGCCGCCGACACCGCACCACGCGGGGTCCGGGCCACGCCCAACAAAAACCTCAACGCACTCATTTCAGACCCTCACGGATGCGCGGGTCCATCATGGCCTGCACGATGTCGCCCAGAAGCGTGCCCAGCATCACCGCGATTGCCAGCATCAAAAGGCAGCCCTGTACCACCGGATAATCGCGCTGGTTCAGCGAGGTGATCAGCAAAGACCCAAGCCCGGGCCTTGCAAAGACAAACTCCACCGCCACGGCCCCGCCCAGAATCCAGCCGATCCGCAGGCTGAGGATGGTGACAACGGGCATCATGGCATGGCGCAGGACCGCACCCAGCTCGATCCGCCAGCGCGACACTCCCTTGGCATGCAGCATCATCACGAAGTCACGCCGGGCGATGTCCATCATCGCCACCCGCGTCACCCGCGCGACCAGAGCCACGCCACCAAGCCCGATGGTCAGGACCGGCAGCACCAGCGCCGAAGCCGTGCGCGCGCCCGACACCGGGAACCAGCCCAGCGTGACGGCAAAAAGCATGATCATGAGAAGGCCAAGCCAGAAGCTTGGCACGGTTGACCCCAGAAGGATCAGCGTCATCACCCCCCGATCGAACCATGTGTCGCGGAAGATCGCGGCCAGCGCCCCGGCAGTGATGCCGACCACGGTGGAAAACACCAGCGCCAGCGACCCAAGCGCCAGCGAGTGCGGCAGGTTCTGCGCGATCAGGTCGGCCACCGGGCGGCGCAGTATCATCGCATCGCCCAGATCGCCCTGCAGCATCTTGCCGAACCAGGCGAGGTATTGCCGCCAAAGCGGCTGGTCCAGCCCAAGCCGCGCAATCAGCGCCGCCCGCTCCTCGGGCGTGGCGCCCACACGGAGGAGGTTGTCGATCGGATCGCCCGGCACCAGATGCACCAGTGCGAAGATCACGGCGGAGATCGCCAGAAAAACCGGGATCAGAAGCAAAAGGCGCTTGATGGTGAACAGCAGCATGCGGACCCCGATGGCAAGGATGGGTCCGGGCGCACGCGGGGGCGCGCCCGGGGTTGGGGCTTACTTGACCTCGATGTCGAGGAAGGTCTGGCTTTGCAACTGCGTCGCGCGGATCGCCTCGGGCACCATCAGGCGGTCCTTGGCATAGGCGAAGGACTGCACCGGCTGATAGATCGGGGCAAAGACGAACTGACCAAGGACGTATTCGTGGTAGGCGGTGAAATTCGCCACCCGCTCGTCCCAGGTGCGCGAGCCGGTCATCGCCTTGATCCGGAGTTCTTCGGCGGCAGCATCCGTCCACATCGACACGTTCGGATAGCCCAGCCGCTCGGCGCTGAAGAACCAGTCGAGAATGTCGGCGTTCTCATAGGAGTAGCTGCGGACGGCCAGCTGGTGTTCGGTCTTCTTCTTGTACTCATCGTTGATGCTGGCCGGATCGAGAACGGTGATCTCGGCGGTGATCCCGACGGCGGCAAGCTGTGCCTGGATGACTTCAGTGATACGGCGGAATTCGGTGCCGTTCTGGGTCCAGAGCTTGACGGTCAGCGGCGTGCCGTCCTTGGACCGCGTGCCATCGGCAGCAGCCACCCATCCCGCCTCGTCCAGCAGCTTCTTCGCCATGTCGGGGTTGTACTTGATGCGCAGCTCGTCCTTTACCTTGCCCTCCAGCAGAGCATCGGTCAGGAACGTGTCGGCAATCGCGCCGACGCCCTTGTAGAGGTTGGCCAGGATCTCGGCCTGATTGACCGCCAACGCCGCAGCCTGCCGCACCTTAATGTCGTCGAACGGCGCGACGGTGGTGTTCATCGGCATATAGAACAGCTCACGCCCAGGCAGGGTGACCACGGTGATCGCAGCTTCGGCCATGATCGTTTCGCGGAAATCGGCCGGCACCGACAAAAGCATGTCCACGCCGCCGGTCTTCAGCTCCAGAAACGCGGTGCTGTCATCGGCGATCTCGCGCAGGGTCAGGCGGCCAATATGCGCCGGGCCTTGGTTGGCGGATAGATCCGAGGCCGAAGTGTAGGCGTCATTGCGCACCAGCACAGTTTCTTGGCCGACCGTGAAGCTTTCCAGCTTGAACGGGCCGGACCCAACTGCACCCGTCACGCCGTAATCCGCGCCCAGCGCGTCATAGGACTTGGGCGAGGGTACGCCCATGAAGCTGGTCGACATGTTGAGCAGCAGACTTGGGTCGGGGTTCTTCATGATCAGCTTGACGGTCAGATCATCCACCACCTCGATGCTGGCGATGGCTTCGGCCATGAAGGCGTTCTCTGTGCCGGCGAACTTCGGCAGCCACCAGGCCACGGTCGCCGCGTTGAAGGGCTCTCCGTCGTGGAAGGTCACGCCGGGGCGCAGCTTGAACACCCATTCCAAGCCATCCTCGGACACTTCCCACGAAGTGGCAAGCTGGCCATGATAGGTCTGATCCTTGTCGACGATGACCATCCGATCATAGATCAGCGTCGTCGCCATGTTCAGCTTGGTGCCCTTGATGGGATCATAGGTTGGCGCGCCAACCTCACGCGCCGGCAGCACCATGGTGACATCCTGCGCCGTGGCGGCAAAGCCTGACATCAGGAAAGTCGAGGACAGCAGCGCCCCTGCAAGTAGGCGCCTGGCAAAGATTTTCATTTTTGGTATCCCTGTTGAGTGTGACTTTTTATTTGTCGTTTTAAGTATCGTCTGGCGCTTCAAGTATCATTTGGAAGCATATCAGTTGGTCTGGCCGGGCCGGTTGGATCACCGACATACCCGGTAAAGCGGCTGTAGAGGCGCGCGATTTCATTCATGCGCTGTTCGACGGAATGGCCCAGTTCCAGAAAGACGCCGTTGACCAGAAGGTTGGCAAGGCTTGCCATTTGGGCGGCGGATTCCCAGAACAGGTTGAACTCCGTCGGCACGACGAACATCTCGTCGGCCAAGGTGCGGCCCCAGTCACAGAACGGGTCCGTGACCAGTGTCACCGGGATTCCGGCTCGTTTCGCATCCTGCGCCAGCAGCTGTGCCATGCGCGAATAGCGCCGCCCTTCGAAGATCACGAGGCAAGGGGTGCCCTGCCCCCCCGCCAAAAGCTCGGCAAAGTTGCCCCCCGCAAGGTCCAGCAGATGCACCCGGTCGCGGATGTATTGCAGCTGGTTGACGAAGACCTGCGCGATGCCCCGTTCGGTCTGGAACCCGACAGCGAACACCGCCGAAGCCGTGGCCAGCCGCTTGACCGCGCGCGCCCATTCCGGCGTCCGGGCCAGTTCATAAACCGCAACCAGCGCCGCCATCTCCAGCTTCAACCCGCGCGCCAGTTGGTCCTCGCCGCCACGCGCCTGTTCCTCGAAGTCGCGCAGCCGGTCGGCGATCAGCCAAGGCCGGTCCCCGATGTCACGCTGCAGATGATCCTTGAGGTCACGAAAGCTTTTGTAGCCCAGCGTGCGGCAGAACCGGCCAACAGTCGGTTCGGACACGCCCACCTTCACCGCGAGACTTGCCGCCGTTTCGAACGGAACCGTTGTCAGCTCTGCCAGCATGTAGGACGCAATGGCGCGGTCGGCCTTGGAGGCCGCCGTGAGGCTTTCCGACAGACGGTGGCGCAGCGAATCGGGCATCGGGAGGCTTCCTCTCGTTTGGAATCACACTGACAGTAAACTTTCAAAAATCAAATTGATTTTATTTTTCTTGCACAAAGTTCCGTTTGGGGCCCTTCTGTACCGGCGACTGAAGCTTGAAGGTCGCAGCTACGCACTTCGTGTGGCCTGTCAGTCCCAAGGCGCGCCGCAACCCCAATAGGAAGCCAGCATGCAATACGATTTCTTGGTTGTGGGGGCGGGCCTGTCGGGAACCGCAGCAGCTTGCGAGTTGGCAAGCCACGGCAAGGTGCTGTTGGTCGAAGCCGAGGCGACCCCCGGCTACCACGCCACCGGGCGGTCGGCGGCCCTGTTCACCCCGCACCAGGGCACACCGCTGGTGCAGGCGATCAACCGCGCCGGTGCGGCTTTCTTTGCCAAGCCCCCCGCCGGGTTCAGCGATCATCCGCTGCTTTCCCCGC
>JBIHZO010000334.1:0-4160 GCA_044231405.1 Cypionkella sp.
TGTCCGTGAGCATTTGCTTATGGGGCATTACGTGCTTGTCGTTGCCTCGACCGAGGTTTTTGATGCGCGGGGCCATGTCACCTATACGGAGGCCAAGGATTACATCGGGGCCGAGGGCGCGCGCGTTATTCGGTTGCCGTATCGCCGCTGGCTGCCGCATGCAGTGGCGCGGCGGGTTCGGTCTTATCCGGGCGTGCGTGCCATACTGGATCAGTTTGCGCCGGATGTGATCATGTTTCATGGTTCGTCAGCGTGGGAGCTGTTGACGGCCGCGCGTTACGTCCGGGACAATCCAAAGGTGGTCTTTCACATCGACAGCCATTCGGATGCAATCAACAGCGGCAACGGTTGGGTTTCCAAGGAAATTCTGCATCGGCGGTTTTACGCGCCCATTCTGCGACATGCGATGTCTGTCTCTGGGCCGCTTTTGTGCGTGTCGCTCAGTGTGATGGACTTTGCGCGGCGGATTTATCGCATTCCTTCGGAATGGCTGGAATTCTATCCTCTGGGCGGGCGGATTTTGGAAACGTCGCTGCGTCTGTCCAAACGTGTGACCGTGCGACAACGGCTTGGCCTGAGTGACGCTCAGATCTTGATCGTTCAATCCGGCAAGCAAAACCGGCTGAAAAAACTGCCACAGTCTTTGCGTGCCTTGGCGCAGGTCGAAAATCCGAACCTGCGTCTGGTGATTGCGGGCGTGCTGCAGGATGATATCAAGGCCGAAGTTGAAACGCTGATCGCCGCCGACCCGCGCGTGACCTTTTTGGGCTGGCAAGGGTCGGAAGAGTTGACGGATTTGCTCTGCGCCGCAGACATTTATCTGCAACCCGGCACCCAATCAGCCACCATGCAGCACAGCCTGTGTTGTGGCTGCGCTGTCATTCTGGACGCGATTTCCGGGCATGAACCCTATGTGGATGGCAATGGATGGTTGGTCAAGACCGAGGCTGAATTGACAACTGTCTTGGCACATCTTGCCGATAAGGACATAGGCGCGTTGAAAGCGGCCTCTTTGGCGCTTTCGGAACGCATGCTGGACTATGCACGCCTTGCCGCCCGCGTTTTGAACTGAGCAAGCCATGGGACTTCCACTCATAGAAAACAAAACAACAAACAGCGAGAGGACACAAAGTCAGATAACGTCATTGTTGTTGATCGTCTGCTTGCAGTATTTTCTTGGTACTGTGTTCATGAAGAACACACCCGTCATCGAATTGATCTGGTTCTTGTTGCTTTTGTTGGTAGTGGTGGCTGTCAGGCAAAAGGCAATCTTTGCTGTTTCAGCTATCTATTTGGTATTTGCAGTTTTTTACACGACAGGAATATTTTTTGACGACAGAGGAACTGCAACACTGGCTTATTTTAGAACAATTTTAGTCTGGTGCATTCTTTCAATTCTCGTTTATGGCGTTCTGACCCAAAATACCCGAGCGATTTTACGGGTCAGACTCAAGTTGTTCAAGGTTCACCGATTGCATTTTGCAGCAATCTTTCTGGTTGCTGCGTGGTCTTTTGTAGCGCTCAGGGACCTCAATGCCGGATTGGTGATCGACTATCGAGATTTCACAGGGGCAGGCTATCTGACGCTTTCCGACACGTTTGCAATGTTCAGCATTTCGTATTTGTGTCGTGACAAACTTCCGTCTTGGGAGTTTGCTGTTGTACTTGGATTAAGCCTGTTGGTTATCTTCCTGCTTGGCTCTCGTACCACTTTGGCTTTCTATCCATTTTCGGTTGCGTTTCTTATTGGCAAACGCGTTTCTCTGCTTGGCGCATTCGGATGGAGCGTCGCCTTACTTGGCGGCGCCTATTATTGGCTAAAGGACAGCTTAGATGTTGAGTCCGGTGCCTTTTTCAGAGTTCAGACATTCTTTTCAACCGAAGTGGATGAAAGCGCCAGAGTGCGCGATTTGTTCCGGGAAGACATGCTGAAATATTTTAATGAAAACCCGGAGTGCTTTATAGTATCTTGCCATCCAGAGCAGGGGCATTACGATCACAGCGTTTTATCGGTTGTCCAGCACTTCGGTTTTGCGGGGTTGGTTTTTCTGGTCGGTGTCATTGCAGTCACTGCTCTAAATTTCAGATTTTTCAAACAACAATGGTTTCTGCCAATTTTGGTATATTGCGCCATCAGTCTTGTGATGAGCCGTGCGTGGCTATCCGTCACCTTTCCGGTATTTTTGGCGCTGATCCTTGTGCCCTTTCTTGTTCGGTCAAAATTAGCCAAGACGAGTCAACCCATTCAAAACTCCCGCCAGATTTTGCGTCGGGTAGAACCAGAATCAAGGAATTGAAGTATGAAACAGTATAGAACCACTCTCATCACTGGCGGCACTGGCTCTTTTGGCAAGACCATGTTGCAGGATCTGCTGGACAAGGGTTGCCCTGAAATCCGGGTGTTCAGCCGGGATGAGGAAAAGCAGGACATGTTGCGCAACAGTTTGCGTAGCGCGAATGTGCGGTATTTCATCGGCGACATCCGCGACCGCGAAAGCGTGGACCGGGCGATGGCCGGGGTGGGCTGTGTGTTCCATGCCGCCGCTTTGAAACAAGTGCCCTCGTGTGAATTTTTCCCGATGGAGGCGGTGCGCACCAATATCATCGGGTCCGAGAATGTGATCCGCTCGGCCGTGGCCAACAAGGTGCGCTCGGTGGTGTGTTTGTCGACCGACAAGGCGGTTTTGCCCGTCAATGCCATGGGCATGTCCAAGGCGATGATGGAAAAGCTGGCGCTGGCTTTGGCGCGGTCCATCGGCCCCGATGCGGCGACCACGGTGTCGATGGTGCGCTATGGCAATGTGATGTATTCGCGCGGTTCGGTGATCCCGCTGTTCATCCAGCAGATCAAGGCGGGGCGTCCCATCACCCTGACAGAGCCGCAGATGACACGGTTCCTGATGCCGCTGCGGGACTCGGTCGATCTGGTCCATCACGCGTTTGACAATGCCCGCCAAGGGGATCTTTTCATTCGCAAGGCGGCGGCCTCGACGATTGCCGATCTGGTCACCGCGTTGTTGCAGCTGTTTGACGTGCCCGGCCATCCGGTGGAAACCATTGGCTGGCGGCATTCCGAAAAGCTGTATGAGACGCTGGCAACCCAGCAAGAGCTGGGCAAGTCCGATGATATGGGGGAGTATTACCGCATTCGCATGGACGAGCGGGACCTGAACTATCAAGCCTATTTCAGCGAAGGCGAACAGCAGACAAAGCATTTTGAGGATTATCATTCTCACAACACCGAGCGGCTGGATATCGAAGGCGTCAAGGCGTTGTTGCTGTCGTTGCCCGAGGTACGGGCCGAGGTGGCGGCTTGGGGAAGCGCGGCATGAAAGTCGTTATCACCGGGGCAGGGGGGCTGATCGGTTGGCATGCGGCCGCACGCCTGCACGCCGCCAATTGCGCCGCGCGCTTCAAGGGCGACCCTGTGCCCCATGGCATTGTGCCGCTGGATCATGCGGCTTTTGCCGATGATGCAACGCTGCAGGCGGCGGTGGCGGGGGCCGATGCGGTTTTGCACTTTGCCGGCGTCAACCGGGCCTCTGACGCCGATGTCGAGACGGGCAACCCGGACATTGCACGGCGCTTGGTTGCGGCCTGTCGCGCGGCAGGCTCTGTGCCGCACATCGTTTACGCCAACTCGACCCATGCGGGAACCGACACGCCCTATGGTCGGTCAAAGCGGATTGCGGGCGAGATTCTGGGGGCTTTGGGCGGGCGATACACCGATTTGATTCTGCCGCATATCTTTGGCGAATGTGCCCGTCCGCGTTATAACAACGTGACCGCCACCTTCATCGAGGCGGTGATCGCAGGCGAGGCACCGCAGATCAATCCTGAGGGCAAGGTTGCGCTGTTGCACGCGGGGGCGGCGGCCCAAGCCGCAATGGATGCCGTCGCCAGCGGGCAGACCGGTGTCGTCAGGCCAGAGGCCCGCGAGACGTTTGTGACTGGGCTGTGGGACATGCTGCAGCAGTTTCATGCCAATTATGCCGCCAACATCTATCCCGACCTGCGCGATCCTTTCACGCTTGCGCTGTTCAACAGCTATCGCGCTGCCCTTTATCCGGGTGGGTTCCCACGTCCGATGACGTTGAACACCGATGCGCGGGGCACGTTGTTTGAGGCGGTGAAGGGGGGTGGCGGTGGGCAGACGTTCC
>JBIHZO010000040.1:0-13151 GCA_044231405.1 Cypionkella sp.
AGGTGTACGGGTTGCACAACATGCCCGGTATCCCGGCGGGGCAATTCGCCATTCGCCCCGGCCCGATGATGGCCGCAGCCGATCGATTTGAAATTGTGGTGACGGGCAAGGGTGGCCATGCCGCCAAGCCGCAGGACTGTGTTGACAGTCTGCTGGTGGCCTCGCATATCGTGCTGGCGTTGCAGACGATTGCCAGTCGCAACGTCGATCCGCTGGCGCAGGTGGTGGTGTCGGTTTGCACCGTAGGCACGGACAGCAATGCCGACAACGTCATCCCGCAGATTGTCACTCTGCGCGGCACCGTGCGCACGATGAAGCCGGAGGTGCAGGATCTGGTCGAACGACGGCTGTCCGAAATAGCCATGGGAACGGCGCAGGCTTTGGGGGCTTCGGCGCGGGTGGTTTACAAGCGCGGCTATCCAGTGACGGTGAACGCCGAAGCCAACACCGGCCATGCCGCAAGGGTCGCTTTGGCTGTGGCGGGCGTTGTTGACACCGACACCCCGCCGATGATGGCCGCCGAGGACTTTAGCTACATGCTGAACGCCCGTCCCGGCGCCTATATCTTCCTTGGCAATGGTGACACACCGATGGTGCATCATCCGGCCTATGTGTTCGATGATGCGATCATTCCGGCGGGGTGCAGTTGGCTGGCCGGTATGGTCGAGTCGCGGATGCCCGCGCTCTGACCCGATCAATTCGATCAAGGTTTCGCTTCATCTTGGCGAACACATCCTATGGGCGGTGCGGGTAAGTATTTGCAGGTGCAACTACGTGGTTTGGTGTGAAACACCGTCCGCCCGATCAGCCTAGCCCCCGGTGTGGCTCATATGGCGGGTCATCTGACCTGCCACCTTTTGCCGCGTGTAGTCAAAGTCGTGGCCCTTGGGCTTGCGCGCGATCGCGGCGCGAATGGCTGTAGTCAGCAGCGCATCATCGGCACTGGCCCGCAGGGGCGCGCGCAGGTCGGCCATGTCTTCCTGCCCCAGACACATGTAAAGCTCGCCCGTGCAGGTCAACCGCACCCGGTTGCAGCTTTCACAGAAGTTGTGGGTCAAAGGCGTGATAAACCCCACCCGCTGCCCGGTTTCGCCCAACCGCACATAGCGCGCCGGGCCACCGGTGCTGTCGGGCAGATCGTGCAGAGTGTAGCGCGTGGCCAGTTGCGCGCGCAGATCTTTCAGCGGCCAGTACTGATCCAGCCGCTGCACTTCGCCAAGATCGCCCATGGGCATCACCTCGATGAAGGTCAGATCGTGGCCCGCTTTGGCGCACCAATCGGTCAGGCGGAACAATTCATCCTCGTTGAACCCCTTCAACGCCACCGCATTGATCTTCACCGCCAGGCCTGCCTGCTTTGCCGCATCGATCCCGTCCAGAACCTGCGACAGGCGCCCCCAGCGGGTGATTTCGGCAAACTTGGCATCGTCCAGCGTGTCCATCGACACATTGATCCGCTTCACACCACAATCCGCCAGTTCTGCAGCATGTTTGCGCAGTTGCGAACCGTTGGTGGTCAGCGTCAACTCCTTGAGCGCGCCACTTTCCAGATGCCGCGACATCGCCTGAAAGAAGGTCATGATGCCCTTGCGGACCAAAGGCTCCCCGCCCGTGATGCGCAGCTTTTCAACGCCCATGCCAACAAAGGCAGAGCAAAGCCGGTCCAATTCCTCAAGGCTCAACAGTTCCGCCTTGGGCAGAAAGGTCATGTGTTCGGTCATGCAATAGCTGCAGCGGAAGTCGCAGCGGTCGGTGACGGACACGCGCAAATAGGTGATGGCGCGGGCGAAGGGATCTATCAGGGGGACTGTCATGCCTGAAAGGTAGGAAACTGCAAAGGCAAGGGCAAGGCTGAATGCGGCAGTTGCGCAAGCATCGGCGGCAGACTATCGTCGTAATCATGAACCAAATGTCTGTGAAACCTGTCCTGATCGTTGTTCTGGTGGCTGGCAGCCTGTCAGGTTGTGGTCTGATGAACCGCCTGAAACCTGCGCCCATCGTGGCCCCGGTGGCGGAGGCGGTGGTGCTGCCCGCCATGGGGGTGGGGCAGAACGCCGCCGCATTGGACCAGTCCAGCGACGCCGAAAAAGCCGCCGCCTTGACTGCTTCGGTCGGGGTGGAACGATCCCTTGGCACCGTGGTGGTGGGCTTGGGCAGCCCGGCAGAACAAGGGTTCTGGATCAAATCCCCGCTGATTGCCACGGCGGGCAAGGGTCGGGTTGAACTGAAGTCGGGTGCTTCGGTGAATGTCGATCTGCTGCCCGGCACCGGTGGCGCGCTGTTGTCACTGGCGGCTTTTCGGGCTTTGGGTTTGGGTTTGACAGATTTGCCAGAAGTCACGATCTACGCGCAGTAGCACGTAGGCCAGGAAGTCCAACAAGATGTGCGTGTCATCTGTCCTTGACGATCCCACGGTGGCTCGGGCCAGTTTTGGCATGTGCAAACAGGTTGCTGGGTGTTCCCCCCCACCCCGTTGGCTGAGATGCAGCAAACCGTCATTGCAGAAACTGCGCCGCCTCTTTGCGGGCGAAAGTTTTCATGCGATCGCCATTCATCGCCAAGAATGACTCGACCCGCATGGTGTCATGCTTGGACAAATCGCGCAGCCACCACGCAACGGCTTTCTGGATAAACCAGTCCTTGTCATCGCAATAGAGCGCTGCCCAGCCCAGCACCCGGTCGCGGATGTCCAGCTCAAAGGCTTTGGGAAAGTTCTGCTTGGTGAAGGGCAGGGTGGCGACCAGAGCCGCGCGACGGGTCCACATGTTTTCCGAAACCGTCCAGCCTTCCACCGTTTCGATGCGCGACGGGTCAGCCACGATGCGCTTTTGGGCCGCAATGCAAACGTGATCGGCAATCGCCCACGCGTCAAACTGCGGCACCCAACTGCAAATCAGGTCCCAGGCAGCGGTGTCGTCGGGCTTGATCCGCGCTTGGGTCAGCAGTTTGGCGGCGGCGACGCGGGCCTCGTGGATGTTGGTGTCCCACAGATCGGACGCCAGTTGCACGCGGTCCTCCACCGAGCATTCGGCGCGCCAAGCATCGGTCAATTCTTCGATCTGCGGTACCTTGATCCCCAGATAGCGGCGCTCAACCTTGTGATAGGCGGCGGCTTCGGCTGCCTTGGCATCATCTGCCAAAGCCTCAAGCTGCGAAAGGGCTACAGAAATCATTCCACAGTCACCGATTTGGCCAGATTGCGCGGCTGATCAACGTCTGTGCCTTTGGCGATCGCGGTGTGATAGGCAAGCAATTGCGCTGGCACGGAATACAGGATTGGCGCGAACACGGGTGACACTTCGGGCATGGTCAGCGTGCGCCAGCAGCCCATCCCAGCTTCGGCCACGCCATCTGCGTCCGATATCAGCAGCACCTTGCCATGGCGCGCCATCACCTCTTGCATGTTGGACACGGTTTTTTCAAACAGCGCGTCGCGCGGGGCCAGAACGACCACCGGCACGCGGTTGTCAATAAGCGCGATGGGGCCATGCTTCAGCTCGCCTGAGGCGTAGCCTTCGGCGTGGATGTAGCTGATTTCCTTAAGCTTCAGAGCGCCTTCCAAGGCCAGCGGATACATCGCCCCACGGCCCAGAAACAGCACATCCTGTGCCTCGGCCAATTCTTCGGCGATGTCCTCGATCAGCGGCGACAGCGCCAGCGCGTGATTCATCAGCCCCGGCAGTGCGGCCAGATCGGCCAGATGCCGCTTCAGGCCCGCATTGTCCAGACGACCACGGTCGACAGCAGCCTTGAGCGCCAGCAGGGCCAAGGTGGTCAACTGGCACGTGAAGGCTTTGGTGGACGCCACCCCAACCTCGACCCCCGCCATGATCGGCAGGGCCAGATCAGCTTCGCGGGCGATGGAGGATGTCGGCACATTGACCACGGCCACCACTTTGGCGACCTTGTCCTTGGTGTAGCGCAGTGCGGCCAAAGTATCGGCCGTCTCACCGGACTGGCTGACAAACAGCGCCCAGGATTTCGCCGACAGCGGTGGCTCGCGATAGCGGAATTCTGACGCGATGTCGATTTCAACGGGCAGACCGGCGATCTGCTCGAACCAGTATTTAGCCACATGCGTCGCATAGCTTGCTGTGCCGCAAGCGACCATGGTGATGCGGTCTACATCCGAAAAATCTACGGCTGCGGGCAGGTGCAATCCATTGTCGCGCACATAATGTTTCATCGCGTCGGCGATCACCACCGGCTGTTCGGCGATTTCCTTGGCCATGAAATGCTTATAGCCGGCCTTTTCGATGCGGGTGGCGTCGATCTCGATCCGGGTCTCGGCGCGGTTGGCAAGGCGTCCAGCCGCGTCAAAAATCTGCGCGCCCGCGCGGGTGACGATGGCGCAATCGCCTTCTTCAAGATAGGTCACACGGCTGGTCATGGGTGCCAAAGCAATGGCGTCCGAGCCCACGAACATCTCGCCATCGCCATGACCGATGGCCAGCGGGCTGCCCTTGCGGGCTGCGATCAGCAGATTTTCTTCGCCATCAAACAGGAAGCACAGGGCAAACGCACCGTGCAGTCGTTTCAGCGTCTCACGCGCGGCGTCGATCGGTGCCAGACCCCGATCCATGTGCAAGCGGGTCATCAGGGCCACGGTTTCGGTGTCGGTATCGGACTCGAACCCCAGACCCGCGGCGGCGAGTTCGCTGCGCAAGTCGCGGAAATTCTCGATGATGCCGTTGTGAACCACCGCGACAGACCCTGCGCGATGCGGGTGGGCGTTGGCAACCGTGGCGGCCCCATGCGTTGCCCAGCGGGTGTGACCGATACCGGCCTTGCCCGCCAGCGGTTCATGCACCAGAAGATCGGACAGGTTCACCAGCTTGCCCACGGCGCGGCGGCGGTCAAGCTTGCCCTTGTTGACGGTGGCAATACCCGCCGAATCGTAGCCGCGGTATTCCAGACGTTTCAGCGCCTCGACCAGCAGGGGGGCGACTTCGTGGCTGCCCAGAACGCCAACAATTCCGCACATTATGCTTTCCCTTTCGCCGCCTTGATGGCGCGCAGCCGGGACATCAAGGCCGTGGCCATCCCGGGTTTGTTGATTTGTTTGGCGCGGCCCAGGGCCAGAGCCTCATCCGGCACATCGGCGGTGATCACCGAGCCTGACGCGGTCAGCGCGTCATGCCCCACCCGCACCGGGGCCACCAGCATGGTGTCGGACCCGATGAACGCGCGTTTGCCGATGGTGGTGCGGTGCTTCATCACGCCATCATAGTTGCAGGTCACGGTGCCCGCGCCGATGTTGGTAAATTCGCCCACATCGGCATCGCCGAGATAGGTCAGATGCCCTACCTTGACGCCTTCATCGAGGATTGAATTCTTCACCTCGACAAAGTTGCCAACATGCACATCCTCGGCCAGTTCGGTACCAAGGCGCAGCCGGGCAAAGGGGCCGACCTGCGCGCCGCGCGAGACATGGCAGCCTTCCAGATGGCAAAAGCCCTTGATTTCGGCACCCGATTCAATGGTGACACCGGGGCCAAACAGCACGTTTGGCCCGATGATGGCATCGCGGCCGATATGGGTGTCCAGCGCGAGGAACACGGTTTCGGGTGCGGTCAGCGTCACGCCATTTTCCAGCGCGTCGGCACGGGCGCGGGCCTGAAACGCGGCTTCGGCCTGCGCCAGTTGCGCGCGCGAGTTTACGCCCATGGTTTCGGATTCGTCGCAGGTCACAACCCCTGCCGACAGACCTGCCTTGCGGGCCAGTGCAACGATGTCGGTCAGGTAGTATTCGCCGCTGGCATTGTCGTTGCCGACTTGCGCGACCAGTTCGAACAAAACCCGTGCCTCGGCACAGATCACACCCGAGTTGCAAAGGGTTACGGCGCGTTCCGCCTCGGTTGCGTCCTTGAACTCGACGATTCGGTGCAAGGCCTCGCCTTCGGCGATCAGGCGGCCATAGCGGCCCGGGTCGGCGGCCTGAAAGCCCAGCACCACCACGGCATGGCGGGCGCGGGCATCCAGCATCGCTTTAAGGGTTTCCGGCTGGATGAAGGGGGTATCGCCGTAAAGCACGATCGCCTCTCCCGAGACGCCGGACAAAAGCGGGGCGGCTTGCGCGACAGCATGGGCGGTGCCCAGTTGCGGGTCTTGCAAGACGCCTTCGGCTGCCTCGTCAAAGGCTTGGGCGGATTTCAGCACGGCTTCGGCACCGTGGCCCGTGACGACGACAATCCGGTCGGGTGACAGGCTGCGCCCAGCGTTCAACGCGTGGTGCAGCATGGGGGCGGCGGCGATGTGGTGCAAGACCTTGGGCAGGTCGGAATTCATCCGTGTTCCCATGCCTGCGGCCAATACAATCAGTGAAACCGGCATAGAGCCCCTTCCTTTTACAATGCGCCCGTTTTAACCGGGAATGGCTGGCTCGCAAGGGGCTGTGTTATCACGCAAGGTTTCAGATGATGCGAACGGTGGTTTTTGATCTGGATGGCACGCTGGCGGATACGTCGGCGGACCTGTTGGCGGCGGCGAATGGCTGCTTTGCGCAGTTGGGGCATGGTGCCGTGCTGGACGCCCGCGATACGCTGGTCGCTTTCCACGGCGGGCGGGCGATGCTGCGGACGGGGTTTGACCGGCTCGGGGTCCGGTACACCGAGGACGATATCTCGCGCGAATACCCGCGCCTTCTGGCGGCCTATGCCGATGGCATCGACACCCACACCCGGCTTTATCCGGGTGCCGTGTCGGCTGTTGAGGCCTTGCGGGCGGCGGGCTATGCCACGGCCATCTGCACCAACAAGCCCGAGGGGCTGGCGGTGGAACTGGTGCGGCGCCTTGGCATCACCGATCTGTTCGGCGCGCTGATCGGGGCCGACACCCTGCCCACCCGCAAGCCCGACCCCGCGCCGTATCTGGCGGCGGTGGCGCGGGTTGGTGGCGTGGTGGCGCGGTCGATGTTGATCGGCGATACCGAAACCGACCGGTTGACAGGGGTGGCGGTGGGGGTGCCGGTGGCTTTGGTGACGTTTGGCCCCGAAGGTGCAGGTGTGGCGCGGTTGCAGCCCGAGGCCTTGCTGGATCACTTCGACGACCTGCCAGCGTTGGTCAGGCGGTTGCTGGGGTAGGGTTGCCAACGGGTTGTCGGTTCGGGGCACGGAATGGCCCGACCCGATGGTGCATTCGCGGCAGACCAACTGGCTCTGCAAGGGTGTCCGGAACTGTCTTGCCCCACCGGATACCGGGGTGCAGACGGCGCAAATTGCCGTCTCTGTTCAGCGGGATGCGATGCTTTCATCCACATGACCCCGCTGTTTGACAGTTCCACATGCAGCCCCTAGTTTTCGGCGCATGGAAAACGCCGCCTCACCCCCGATCAAACCCGTTTCGCGTCATGCGGTGACGTTTGTATTGTTGACCGTGCTTCTCGACATGGTCGGCTTTGGCCTGATCATCCCGGTGCTGCCGGCATTGATCGAAGAGGTGGGGCAGGTCAGTCTGGCCGATGCCTCGATCATCGGCGGCTGGATGTTCTTTGCGTTTTCGGTGGCGCAGTTTGCCTTTGGCCCTTTGATGGGCAATCTGTCAGATCGCTTTGGCCGCCGCCCGCTGTTGCTGCTGGCGATTGCGGGGCTGGGGATCGACTATATCCTGCAAGCCTTCGCGCCGACTCTGCTGTGGCTGTTTGTCGGTCGCGCGATTGCAGGGTTCTGCGGGTCCAGCTGGATCATCGCCAACGCCTACCTGACCGACATCACCGCACCCGAAGACCGTGCGAAGGCGTTCGGATTGATGGGGGCCGCTTTTGGCGTGGGCTTTGTGCTGGGGCCTGCGATTGGTGGTCTGCTGGGCGAATTCGGACCGCGGGTGCCGTTCTTTGTGGCTGCCGCCGTGTCGGGCGCCAACCTGATCTATGGCTGGTATGTGCTGCCCGAGACTTTGCCGCCAGAAAAGCGGCGCGCGTTCAGTTGGCGGCGGTCAAACCCTTTTGGCGCGTTCAAGGTCTTCCGGCAGTACAAGGGAGTTCTGCCAATGTGCGCGGTCTTGTTCGTGTTCTTCTTTTCCACCTCGGTTTACCCGGCGATCTGGCCGTTCTGGGGCATTGCCAAATTCGGCTGGTCCGAGGCCATGGTGGGCCTGTCGCTGGCGGTGTTCGGCGTTGTAATGGCGGTGTTTCAAGGTTTGCTGACCGGACCTGCGGTGTCGCGTTTTGGGGAGCACCGCGTGGCGCTGATCGGCCTTGTGGCGGCGGCGATTGCGGCGTTGGGGTATGGGTTTGCGGGATCGCTGTGGGTGGTCGTGGTGCTGATGGTGGTGCATGGGCCAGAGGGCTTTATCCACCCGATGCTGACTGCAATGATGACCAAGGACGTTCCTGACAACGCCCAAGGCGAATTGCAGGGCGGCATTGCGGCGGTGATGAATGTGGCGATGTTGGCGGGAACCGTGTTTTTCAGCCAGATCTTTGGCTATTTCATGCAGCCTGATGCGCCCTTCCAATCGCCCAATGTGGCCTATTACTTTGCTGCAGCCGGCTTGGTTTTGGCCTTGGCGATGTTCCTGATCTTTGTGAAACGGGAGGAGGCAACAGCATGACCCCTGAGCGGTTTACGGGCAGTTTTACCCAGCAGGAGCCGATCCCCGAGGCGGGGATAGAGGCGGCGTTGGCCGTGCTGCGCCATGGCCGCTTGCACCGCTACAACACCGCGCCCGGAGAGATTGCGGAAACGGCGCTGCTGGAGGAAGAGTTTGCGGCACGGGTCGGGGCGAAATATTGCCTCGCCGTGGCCTCGGGCGGCTATGCTTTGGGCTGCGCCCTGCGGGCGGTGCAGGTGCGCGCCGATGAACCTGTGCTGACCAACGCCTTTACCCTTGCCCCGGTGCCGGGCGCGATTGCGGCGGTGGGTGCGCGCCCGGTCTTTGTTGAAGTGACTGAAGATCTGGTGCTGGATTTTGACGATCTGGCGGTAAAGGCGCGGGCCACCGGGGCGCGGCTGTTGATGCTGTCCCACATGCGCGGGCATCTGTGCGACATGGAGGCGCTGGTGCGACTTTGTGCCGATCTGGGCGTCACCATCATTGAAGATTGCGCCCACACCATGGGGGCGGCGTGGAACGGGGTGCCTTCGGGGCGGCACGGGCTGATCGGCTGCTATTCCATGCAGACCTACAAGCACATCAACGCGGGTGAGGGCGGGTTTCTGGTCTCGGACGACGCCGATGTGATGGCGCGTGCGGTGCTGCTGTCCGGGTCCTACATGCTTTATGCCCGCCACCGCGCCGCGCCGCCCGTTGAGGCGTTCGACGCGGTGCGGCTGGACGTGCCCAACGTGTCGGGTCGGATGGACAATCTGCGCGCGGCCATATTGCGCCCGCAGCTTGCCCTGTTGCCGGACCGCGTGGCGCGGTGGAAGGCGCTGTATCAAACGCTTGAAGCGGGGCTGGCCGACACGCCCGGCTTGCGGTTGGTGGCGCGGCCTGCGGCGGAAACCTACGCCGCTTCGTCGTTCCAGTTCCTGTTGCCGGGATGGAGCCATGCGCGGGTCGGGGCTTTCCTGACCCGGACCTTGGCGCGCGGAGTGGAGTTGAAATGGTTCGGTGCCGATGAACCGGTGGCTTTCACCAGCCGTTATGACCATTGGCGCTATGCCGCAGTGCAAAGCCTGCCGCAGACCGACCGCATTTTGGCCGGGCTGATCGACATGCGGCTGCCATTGACCTTCACGCCAGAAGATGCGGCCCAGATCGCACGGATCATCAAGGGAGAGGCCTTGGCCGTGGGACAGGGGCCGGAACCCATGGCCGCGGTATTGCCCGTGATCCAGTGAGGCAATCTGCCAACCTGACCGCCTATATCCTGCTGACATTGCTGGTGCTTTGGGCCATGGCCGACCGCTTTGCGCCCTATCACGGGCAGTCGGAAACCCAATGCCGCGTTGGCTATGTCTATGACGGCGACACGGTGGAATTGCTCTGTGGTGAAAAAAGCCTGACCGCGCGGTTGCTGGGGTTTGACGCCCCCGAAACCAAATCCCCCAAATGCGCGGCAGAGGCAGGCTGGGGCCACCGCGCCACCCTGCGGCTGCGGGAACTGGTCAAACGGCCCGAATTGGCATTGTTCCGCAATGGCCATGACAAATATGGCCGCGCATTGGTGGTGCTGACCGTTGGCGGCAAGGATGTGGCACGGATCATGGTCGGCGAGGGGCTCGCAGTGGCATATCATGGCGAGGCCCGGCGCAACTGGTGTGCGTGACCATCACACTCTACCTCGCATTCATCTTGGTCCAAATATCCCCGCCGGAGGCTTCTGCAGGGGCGAAAGGAGCCGCCGGCGGGGGTATTTTCAGACAGATGAAATCAATCTGCTGCGCCAGAAGGGCAGGCTTTGCGAAGGACTACTGCTGTGGAGGCAGCCCGGTGTTGTAAAGTGGCACGGTTGAAATTGACATCTTGGCCGAGCCATCGGTCAATTCGGTAGCATGGGTCAGATAGATCAGCACCTGATTTTGGGCGTCAAACACCCGCGTCACGTTCAGCGATTTGAACACCAGCGACCGTCCTTCGCTGAACACGGTCTCACCCGCCGCGCCCTTGGCAATGGCGCCCATGATGATCGGCCCGGTCTGGCGGCAGGCGATAGAAGCGTTTGACGGGTCTTCAAACCAGTTGCCCTTCGACAGCCTGTCCCACATCGAGCGTTCAAAGTAACTGATGTGGCAAGTGACGCCCTGCACTTTTGGGTCAGGGATCGCCTCGATGATAATGTCGTTGCCCACCCAGTCGACACCAACGCGCCCGACTTCTTCGGCAACGGCGCTCAGGGGCAGCAGGGCGATCAGGGCAGTCAGAAGCAGGCGCATGGTGGACCTTGTGGCGATGTATCACTGCAATAGATTGGGTCTGCGCCGACCGGGCACAAGAGGTGCCCGAGCAGCATCGGTGATCCTCGGCAACACACCGGGCCTGCAAGTGCAGAATTTGACGGAACCCCTTGTCGCAGCCCTCTCTTTTCACACCGCCTTTGGTTGACCCCGCGCGGGTGGCAGAGTAAACGAGGCCAAGAGCGTGGTGGGCCTTGCGCCTGTCGCGCGTTGTTTCCAGCCATAGGAGCCTCGCGTGGACCTACTTCTCCGAGAGTATCTGCCGATTCTGATCCTGCTTGCCATCGCGGTGGGTCTGGGCCTTGTGTTGATCCTTGCTGCCGCTGTGATCGCTGTACGCAATCCTGATCCCGAGAAGGTCTCGGCTTACGAATGCGGTTTCAATGCCTTTGACGATGCCCGCATGAAGTTTGATGTGCGGTTTTATCTGGTGTCGATCCTGTTCATCATCTTTGACCTTGAGGTCGCCTTCCTGTTCCCATGGGCTGTGGCTTTTGGCGAAATTTCGATGGTCGGGTTCTGGTCGATGATGGTGTTCCTTGGCGTTTTGACCGTGGGCTTTGCCTATGAGTGGAAGAAGGGGGCCTTGGAATGGGCGTGATGACCGGAGCCAATACCGCGGGCGCAGACCGTGACGTGGCCACCCAAGCCCTGAATGCAGAGTTGCAGGACAAGGGATTTTTGCTGACCACCACCGAAGACATCATCAACTGGGCCCGCAATGGCTCGTTGCACTGGATGACCTTCGGTCTGGCCTGCTGTGCTGTCGAAATGATGCATACCTCGATGCCGCGCTATGATCTGGAACGCTTTGGCACCGCTCCCCGTGCCTCGCCGCGGCAGTCTGATCTGATGATCGTGGCGGGCACCTTGACCAACAAGATGGCTCCGGCATTGCGCAAGGTCTACGACCAGATGCCTGAGCCGCGCTATGTGATCTCGATGGGGTCTTGCGCCAATGGCGGCGGCTATTACCATTACAGCTATTCGGTCGTGCGCGGCTGTGATCGCATCGTTCCGGTCGATATCTACGTGCCGGGCTGCCCGCCCACAGCCGAGGCGTTGCTGTACGGTATCCTGCAATTGCAGCGCAAAATCCGCCGCACTGGCACTTTGGTTCGTTGAGGTCACATGATGTCTGAAGCCCTGATCGAACTTGGCCAATACGTGGCGATGAAGCGCAATGAAGCCGTGATTTCCACTGCCGTGGCCTTCGGTGAGTTGAACGTCACCGTGCAACTGGCGCATCTGGATACGTTTATTGCCTTCCTGACCGAAGATGCTGCCTGCCGGTTCTCGTCTTTGGTGGACATCACAGCGGTCGATCACCCGGAACATGAGCCGCGCTTTGAGGTGGTCTATCACTTTCTGTCGATGTATCAAAACCACCGCATCCGGGTGAAGGTCTGGGTCAGTGAGGAAGACATGGTGCCGTCGATCCACACCATCCATCCTTCCGCCAACTGGTTCGAGCGGGAAGTGTTCGACATGTTCGGCATCCTGTTTTCCGGCCACCCCGACCTGCGCCGCATCCTGACAGACTATGGCTTTCGCGGGCATCCTTTGCGCAAGGATTTCCCGACGACCGGCTACACCGAGGTGCGCTATGATGAGGCGCAAAAGCGGGTGGTTTATGAACCCGTCTCCTTGGTGCAGGAATACCGTCAATTTGATTTCATGAGCCCGTGGGAGGGTGCCAAGTACATCCTGCCCGGCGATGAAAAGAAAGCGTAAGGGGCCATCATGGACGGCGATATCCGCGTGAACAGCTATGATGACGGCTCTGCTGACGCCCAGACCGGCGAGCAGCGCATCCGCAATTTCAACATCAACTTCGGCCCGCAACACCCTGCTGCGCACGGCGTTTTGCGTCTGGTGCTGGAACTGGACGGCGAGATCGTGGAACGCTGCGATCCGCATATCGGCTTGCTGCACCGTGGCACCGAAAAGCTGATGGAAAGTCGCACCTATCTGCAAAACCTGCCGTATTTTGACCGGCTGGATTATGTCGCCCCGATGAATCAGGAACATGCCTGGTGCTTGGCGATCGAACGGCTGACCGGCACCGCTGTGCCGCGTCGCGCCAGCCTGATCCGGGTGCTGTTTTGTGAAATCGGCCGTATCCTGAACCACCTTCTGAACACCACGACGCAGGCCATGGACGTTGGCGCGCTGACGCCGCCGCTTTGGGGCTTTGAAGAGCGTGAAAAGCTGATGGTGTTTTATGAGCGGGCGAGCGGCGCGCGCCTGCACGCCGCCTATTTCCGCCCCGGTGGTGTGCATCAGGATCTGACCGACGATCTGATCAACGAC
>JBIHZO010000337.1:0-4116 GCA_044231405.1 Cypionkella sp.
TGGCAGAGTTTTTGATCTTTGACGGGCACAATGATCTGTTGTCTTGCCTAAGCGCCGAAGGACAGTCGGCGGGTGAGGCTTTCTTTGACGGGCGCGAAGGCGATATTGACCTCGAAAAGTGCCGAAGGGGTGGCTTTGCGGGCGGGTTCTTTGCGGTCTGGTGCGGCAATGATCCGGGCACGGCACCCGATCCGATGGCAATCTACCGAGCATTCCCTGCCATCGACACCGCCCGCGCCCATGTTGAAACCACAAGCCAGCTGGCGATCCTGATCCGCATGGCCGCCGCGCGCCCCGACCAGATCCGCCTGTGCCGCACCGTGGCGGACATCACCGCGGCCCGCGCGGCAGGGGCGATTGCGGCCATCGCGCATATTGAGGGTTGCGAGGGCATCGGCCCCGATCTGGCCGAGTTGCATCTGTATCATGCCGCTGGCCTGCGCAGCCTTGGCCCGGTCTGGAGCCGTCCGAACATCTTCGGCCACGGCGTGCCGTTCAACTTTCCGGCCACGCCCGACACCGGACCGGGGCTGACAGAGGCAGGGCTGCGGCTGGTGCGGGACTGCGACGCTTTGGGGGTTCTGGTCGACCTGAGCCATCTGAACGAGGCCGGGTTCTGGGACGTCGCCCGAACCAGCACCAAACCGCTGGTTGCCACCCATTCCGGCGCGCATGCGGTGACGGCATCCACCCGCAATCTGACCGACCGGCAACTGGCCGCGATGGCCGAACGCGGCGGGTTGGTGGGGTTGAACTTCGGCTGCCAGTTTCTGCGACTGGACGGGGTCAAGAACCCCGACACCGGGCCCGACGACATGCTGCGGCATCTGGACCATCTGTTGGCGCGCATGGGCGAGAATGGCGTGGCGCTGGGGTCTGACTTCGACGGCGCCATGATGCCCAATTTCATCGGGGATGCCGCTGGGCTGCCGCATTTGATCGCCGCCATGCAAAGCGCGGGGTACGGCGAGGCGTTGATCCACAAGATCACATGGGGCAACTGGATCCGTCTTTTGGGGAAGGTGATCGGATAGCAGTGTCCACCCGCCCGAGCATCCGCAGGAGAGACTGCGGGCGCCGTTAAATCCGCGTGATATCCGCCGCCATATCCCACACCAGCCTGCCCATGGCCGGGAATGCCCCCGGATGGGTCTGCGCCAGCCCCTGCCCTTGTGTCGTCATCACCAGGATCAAAGGCTTGCGCCCCGGTGCCACCAACCGCAGCATATCATGCTTGAACCAACTGGCGCGCGGGTCACCCGTCCACTCGTTGTGCCCGGCCTTCGACCATATCTGCACGCCCTCGGGCAACTGACCCGCGAAATAATCGGACAGCTGATAATTGGGGTCGGCGGCGTCGGCCCCCTGTGCATCCCGATGCAAAATGGCCTGCGCACGGGCGCGGGTGGGGGCTGAAATCGGCAGATCACCTTCAAACAATTCCCAAAGCAACCGGGCTGAGGCCAAGGGCGTCAGCCGGTTCAGGTTCTCGCCATTCACCCCCGCATATTGCGCCTCGCGGCCATAGCGCACGTCATCCATCAGCTTTTGGCTGATGTTGCAGCCCTCCCATTCCGGCCAGCCCAGCGCCCAGAAAAACCGGTTCAACCGCTCGCGTTTGCTGACCCAGTCCAGATATTCGGCGCCGTGCAAAAGGGTGTCGCCGGTGGTGCCGGTGATCAGATCAATCACATAATTCGTGGCCGTGTTCGACGACCAGCGGATCATGTCGCGCATGGCCCGGTCCATCTCGCCATGTGGGGCCACGCGGCCTTCCTCCTGCGCGGCCAGGGCGTGGATCAGGTGAAAGGACTTGACCAAGGAACACGGATAGCCGGGCACTGCGCCGCGATGGGCAAAGCCTTGGGGACCATCCGCACCTTTTGTCACCAGAACCAGCCCCAGATTGTCCGCCATCAGCCCCTGTTCGGCAAAAAGCGCAGTCAATGCCGCAACCATTGCCGCGCCAAGGTTTTGCCAATCATCCGTTTGATGCAAGAACATCGCCACCCCCGTTTTGTGCAAAGCTTAGGCGTCGCAGCGATGAAACAGAAGGGGGCGATTTTTTGGGTTGATTGCGTGGCATGGGATGAGTAGCAAGGATCATGGGGCAAACTGGGCGGCAATTCACACAACGGTTGATGGTGGTGCTTTTGGCACTCGCCCTGGGGTTTGTGGGTTTTGGTCATCGCATGACTGGACCCGTTGGGCCCAACCTTGCCGCCTTTGCCATGCCCGACGGCACCCTGCCCGAGCTGTGCGAGGAAGGGTCGGGCGGGAACGGCAAGACCGATGCGCCCTGCCCCGCCTGCACCATTGCCTCTGCGGCTCAGCTGCCCGCTGTTGTGGCTTTGCCTGTCGTTCTGCTGACCATGGCGCAGGCCGATTGGGCTGCGCCCGTGCAATCCGTGGCGCAGGCCCACCATGCCCGCGCGCCCCCCGCACGCGGGCCACCGACCGCTTTCCAGATCGTCTGAACCACGGGCCACCTGCCCGTTTTGCCGTGCCAAACGGCGGACACTTGATGGAAAGCTATCCAATGTCTCATCTCACCGACGCGCCCAAGGGCGTTGACAAACTGTATTTCGCCGCGTGGCGCTGGCACTTTTATGCCGGGCTGTATGTCGCGCCGTTTCTGATCATGCTGGCCGTGACAGGCCTGATCATGGTCTGGGTGTCCTCGTTCAACGAGTTGAACGGCGAACGCACCGCTGCCCAAGCCAGTGGCCCTCCGGTTGCGGTTTCCGTGATGGCCAAAGCGGCGGCTGCGGCGGTGCCCGAAGGCGCTGTCACCAAATACATCGAACCCCGGGCCGCGGGTAAGGTCGCCCTGTTTCGGGTGCAGGCGGGCGATGCGTCAACCGCCGTTCTGGTGGACCCCAGTTCAGGCGCCGTGATCGAGGCGCGGGCCTGGGGTGAAAGCTGGTACAGCTTTGCCAATGACATCCACGGCACCTTGCTGATCGGCGATACCGGCGACCGGATGATCGAGATTGCTGCGGGCTTTGGCATCGTGCTGATCGTCAGCGGCTTGTACCTGTGGTGGCCGCGCAATGGCGAAGGCTTGCGCGCCAAACTGATGCCAGACCTGCGGGCATCCGGCCGGGCATGGTGGAAATCCCTGCACCAATCCGTTGGCGTCTGGGTGGCGGCCTTGTTGTTGGTATTCCTTGTTTCGGGCATGAGCTGGACCGGCATCTGGGGCGACAAGTTCGTGCAGGCCTGGAACAGCTTTCCGGGTGAAAAATGGGGTGCGCCTCTCTCTGACAAAACTCATGTCAGCCTGAACGCAGCCGGCGAAAAGGAAGTTCCGTGGGCTTTGGAGCAGACCCCGTTGCCGGCTTCGGGCAGTCTTGCTGGCACCGCGGCGCTGCCTGAAGGTGCTAAGATCAATCTCGACACCATCACCGATTATGCCCGCAGCCTGGGGTTCAACGGCCGCTTTCAGGTCAATCTGCCCGAAGGCGAGACGGGCGTCTGGACCATCAGCCATGACAGCATGAGCAACGACGGCCCCGACCCGTGGGGCGACCGCACCCTGCACCTGGATCAGTATACCGGCAAGGTTCTGGCCGATGTGCGCTATGCCGATTACACCATCTATGCCAAGGCGATGGCTTGGGGCATTGCCTTTCACGAGGGCGATATGGGCAATTGGAATCTGGCACTGAACACGCTTTTCTGCCTGTCGATCCTGTTCATCTCTGCCTCGGGTCTGGTGATGTGGTGGAAGCGGCGCCCTGCTGCAGCCGGGCGCCTCGCCGCCCCCCCCATGCCAGCCGAAATGCCGTTGTGGAAGGGAGCTGCGGCGCTGTCGCTGATCATCGCCATGGCTTTCCCCTTGGTGGGGTTGTCGCTGATTGCGCTGTTGGTTCTCGATGTCTTCATCATCCAGAACCTGCCCTTGCTGCGTCGCATCCTGAACTGACCGGATCGGTCGTCGCGGGGGGAGGCGTCCCGTATCCCGTTGCGGCCTTTGCCGGATTTGGTAAAGCCAAGGATCCGGCCAACTGCCCCCATCGGCAAGTCCGGTGGGGGATTTTGCGGGCTCTGGCGCAACCCGTCGCCCCGTGGCAGGGTGGCGGCGGATCAGAGGGCCATCATGTCGAAAATCAT
>JBIHZO010000339.1:0-4112 GCA_044231405.1 Cypionkella sp.
CGCTCCGATTTTCACCCGGTGGTTCCTGATACTTTGGGTCTGCTTCATGCTGCTGGCGCTGGTTTTGGTGGTGTTCAACTGGCCAGCATTGAGCCAGAGCGCGGGCGATCAGATCCTTGCGGGATCAAACATCGCGCTGATCCTGTGTGCCTATCCATTGGTGAAGGGGTTACACGAACTTGGGCACGCCTATGCCACAAAATGGTGGGGGGGGGAGGTGCGGGAGGTCGGGTTGATGCTGCTGATCTTCATGCCTGTGCCCTATGTCGATGCGTCGCAGGCCACGGCGTTCGGATCGAAATGGCAGCGCATTGCGGTCGGGGCTGCAGGGATACTCGTAGAGTTGACATTGGCTGGCATGGCGCTGCTGTTCTGGCTCAATGCAGAACCGGGCATTGCGCGGGCCTTTGCCTACAACGTGATGTTGATCGGGGGCGTCTCGACGCTGCTGTTCAACGGCAATCCACTTTTGCGGTTTGACGGTTATTTCATTCTGTCAGATTTGTTGGAGATTCCCAACATGGGGCCGCGTGCCAACAAGTACTTCTGGTATCTGTGCCAGCGCCACCTGCTGTTCAACAAAAACGCGGAAAATCCGGCATCGTCCGGTTCCGAAGCGCCATGGCTGGTGACTTATGCGGTCGCGTCCTTTGTCTACAGGCTGATGATCATGATCGCGATTTCGCTGTTTATCGCGAGCCGGTTCTTTGTGTTTGGCCTGCTGCTGGCAGCTCTGAGCATCTTCACGGCGCTGGTGTATCCGATCGCAAAAGGAGTTTATTTCGTGTTGTTTTCTCCGTCACTCGGCCGCACGCGGGGCAAGGGTCTATTGGTGTCTATGGGATTGTTGCTGGTCGCGCTGCTTGCGTTGTTCGCGGTTCCCATGCCCTACACGACCGTGGCTTCTGGCGTGATCTGGCCCGATACGCGGGCGGTTCTGCGGTCTGAAGCGGAGGGGTTTGTGGCCAGCGTGGATGTTGGCTTGGGGCAATCCGTTGGTGCCGGAGCCCCAGTTCTTCATCTTGTGGATCCGATCCTTGCCGCGCGGATCAGCGTTGCGGCCTCCAGCCTGCGGCAACTTGAGCTGGAGGCACAGGCAGCCTCTCTTCTGGACCGTGTGCAGGCCAGCATTCTGCGCGAACAGGTTGCGTTTGCCCGGCAGGAATTGACTGATCTGCAACTGACCGAGGCGAACCTGATCCTGCGCGCACCCGACGGCGGGCAGATCTTTTTGCCAAACATAGAGGATCTGGTCGGTCGTCTGGTCCGCAAAGGCGAGGCTGTGGGCTATGTCTGGCCGGTCGCCCCCCCCACCGTGCGCGTTGCCGTCGGGCAAAGTCAGGCCGAACTGGTGCGCAACCGAACGCAACAGGTTGATTTTGTGCTGCAACGTGACCGAGGCCACGCCTATCCCGCCGTTCTTGCAGGCTCGGTGCCCGAAGGCTCGATGATCCTGCCATCAAAGGCGCTGGCCACCAGTGCGGGCGGCGATATCGTGTCGGACCCCAATGACCCCAAGGGACTGCGCGCGATTGAAAGCCTTTTTCAGTTCGAGATTGCCCCGGTGTCGGGGTTGACGGGGGCAATGATCGGTGAACGTGCCATTGTGCGGTTTGATCATGGGGCTGAACCCTATGGTTACCGGGTGCTGCGTGGGCTGCGCCAGCTGTTCTTGCGGCATTTCAGCCAATGAAAGTGTCAGCGTCCCACGTGGATTTGCAGAACGCCAGGCCGCTGCCGGCGGTCTTTGTCTATCCGGAACGCATCCAACCCGAAGTGACAGAATTTGACCGCATCGCGCGCTCTGTTCTGGCTTATGTTGCGCCAGTTCTGGCCAATCTGCCGCCAGTGCGCCGCAACGCCGCGATTGTTCGGGCAACCGAGGCTGCGGGCATCGGCCTTGCCACACTGTCTGATGCCGCATTGTACCAGCATTTACGCGGGCTGCGTCCGGTCCTCAGCCGTAACCTTCGCCGGGCTCGGCCCGACCGGACGGCTGTGGCACGTGCCTTTGCCGTTATCCGCGAATTTGCTGACCGCACGTTGCAACAACGGCCCTTCGACGTGCAGATCCTTGCCGCATGGGCGATGTTGAACGGAACCATTGCCGAAATGCGCACGGGCGAGGGCAAATCGTTGACGGCCACACTTGCGGCGGGCACCCTCGCCCTTGGGGGGCTCTCGGTTCATGTGATAACGGTGAATGACTATTTGGCACAACGCGACTATGACAGCTTTGCGCCGCTGTATCATGCACTTGGCTTGACCGTGGGGCTGGTGCTGGAAGGCCAGACCCCGGAGCAGAGACAGCGCGCTTACGCCTGTGATGTCGTGCATTGCACCGCCAAGGAAATCGTCTTCGATTATCTGCGCGACAGGGGAAACCTGCGTGCCAGACCCGGCAATCTGGCCCGCAAGGTAGACCGGATTCTGGTTGGTGATGAGGCACCGGCAAGCAGGTTGGTGATGCGGGGTCTGACGGCGGCGATCATCGACGAGGCGGACTCGGTGTTGATAGATCAGGCTTGTACGCCCTTCATCCTGAGCGGTGGGATCACCCATCCCGGCGGTCTGGCACCGGATGTTCTGCGGCTGGCGATGCAGACAGCCCGCGATCTGACGCTTGGCCGTGACTTCCACGTGTTGGCGCGGCATCGGGTCGCCGAACTGACCGATGTGGGCCGAGATCTGCTTGCACACAGTCTTGCCGAGGTGCAGGGGCCGCTGTCGATCGCCGCAATCCGGGAACATGCGGTGACGCAGGCCCTTAATGCGCTGCATGTGTTCGACCGCGACCGCGACTATCTGATCGAGGCTGACAAGATCAAGATCATTGATGAAAGCACCGGGCGGGTCATGGGGGACCGGACTTGGTCCGAGGGGCTTCACCAGATGGTCGAGCTCAAGGAGGACGTGCCGCTTACCCATCTGTTCGAGACCATCGCTCGGATCACGCTGCAGAAATTCTTCCGCCGCTACATACGGTTGGGGGGGATGACCGGCACGGCTCGCAGTGCAGCGCGCGAACTGTGGGATGTCTATGGGATGCGTGTGCGCCGCATCCCAACCCGCCTGCCCGACCAAAGGATATGGGACACAGCCGAGGTTCATGCGACATCAACCGATAAATGGGCAGCGATCGCCCGGCATGTGCAGCAACTTCAGGCCAGTGGCGCGCCGATCCTGATCGGCGCAAAGACGGTGGGTGGATCACAAGAGGTCAGCCAAGCCTTGCAGGGCGTGGCGCATCAGGTTTTGAACGCTCATAACCATGCCGAAGAAGCGGCAATCATTGCCCAGGCGGGATTGGCGGGCAGGGTTACCGTAGCCACCAACATGGCCGGGCGCGGCACCGATATCAAACTGACATCCGGCGCACGGTCTGCAGGCGGGCTTCATGTGTTGCTTACCGAATTGCACGACAGCCGGCGGGTCGATCTGCAACTGTCAGGCCGCTGCGGACGACAGGGTGATCCGGGCCGGGTCTTGCATGTGTTGAGCCTGCAAGATGATATTCTGGCACGGCGGGGCGCTGCCATGAGGGGCGCAGCTTGGTGGGCGCACCGGGCAGGCTGGCCACGCGTAACGCTGGCGCTGTTGCGGCATTGTCAATCTCGCGAAGATACCCGGCAGGCAAAGATCCGAGTCGATCTGCTCACACGCGAACGGCAACGTGATGTGCAATTGGCGATTTCCGGCTATACCGAGTAGCCGCGTTGTACCTGCTCGACAATGCAGCGGACCTGTGCAGCAATCTCTGAGGCGCAGCAGGTCGCATCTATCAGATCGTCGGCAAGAGGGCGCACCTGTGTCGCCTGCTGTGCCAGGCTTGGCGCAATGATGCGGGGATAGGCTGCCAGATATCCATGCAACCAATCGGTCAGGTCTGTCAGGGACTCCCAATCGCTGGCCGTCACCGTTTCACCGATCTTGCGCGCCAAGGCTATATCCGCAGGGCAATCCAGCCAGATTGAACGGGTGATAAGGCGGCTATGGTCAGGAACCGCTCGTCCCAAAGGCGTTTCAAACAACACCGGGCGATCCTGACAGGCCGCGCGCAGATGCGCGACAAGCCGAGGGGGCACCATTTCAGGCAGCGGCATCCCACGCGA
>JBIHZO010000338.1:0-4112 GCA_044231405.1 Cypionkella sp.
CACCGCCAAGGTCGGGTCAGCCAGCGCCAAAACAGCAGGCAACCCAGTGTCACGGCGCGCATGACCCGTGCCTGTGATCACAACCACCGGACCGCCGGTTTCGCGCAGAGCCGTTTCGGTCGCGCGGGCCAAGGCGGCGTCGCGCAGGCGCTGTGCCTGCACCATTCCGGGCAGCATCTCGGGCGGCAGCGCGCCGCAATGCGCCTCGGCCTGCTCTGCCTCTCGCGCAGCCTGATCTTCGGGAAGCAGCGCCTTATCAAGGCCATAGCGAGCTGCGTCCAGTCCGAATGCCGTTGCGGCACCCTGCGCGATGGCGGCACGCAACGCCTCACGCGGGACATTTGCGCCATAAACACGGGCATCGGGCGAGGCGAGGAAGATCGGATGATAGAGGGCAAAATTCGGCCATCCCGCCGCGTCCCACTGCAACGCTGCCGCCAGTTTGTCTGACTCGCTGCGGTCCTGTGGCATCCGCGCCGTTTGATCCGGCGTCAGCATTTCAAACACCAGCGCCTTGGGCGCAATCGCCCGAACCGCGCGGGCCTGATTGGCGTGATGGTCGGGGTTATCATGAACCTCGCCGAGCACCACGACATCGGCGGCGGGCAAGGTGGACATGTGATCCGCTGTGATCGGCCCCGCCCAAACGGGCAGGGCAAACAGCAGGGCCGCAAAAGCGCACAGCTTCATGCCAGAAAGTGATGCAGTTCCGGCGTCTGCGCCTCAAGAGTGCGGCGCAATTTGGCATAGGCAGCGGCTTCCAACTGGCGAATGCGTTCCTTCGACAGGCCCATTTCCACGCCCAAAGACTCCAGTGTCCGCGGGGTTTCCTGCAAGCGCCGCTCCAGCACGATGTAGCGTTCGCGGGCGTTCAACTGGCCCAAGGCATGCGCCAGCCAGCCGCGCAACTGCTCCCGGTCGTGGCTGGCCTCGACGTGATCCGCCGCCTGCGGGCCCTCGTCTTCCAGCGCGTCAATCCACTCGCGGCCGTCTTCGTCGCTGGCCTGCGTGGCGTTGAGAGACGAGTCAGATCCCGACAACCGCCCTTCCATCATCTCGACTTCCGCCAAGGACACACCGATTTCATGGGCCACCTTTTCGCGCAGCTGGTGCTGGTCCAGACGCTCTCCCATCGCCGCAGCCTCACGCTCCAGCTTGGCCTGCACGCGCTTCAGGTTGAAAAACAACGCCTTCTGGGCAGAGGTGGACCCGGTGCGCACCATCGACCAGTTGCGCATCACATAGTCCTGAATGCTGGCCTTGATCCACCAGACGGCGTAGGTCGAGAACCGCACGCCACGATCCGGATCGAACTTCTCTGCGGCCTTCATCAGGCCCAAAGATGCCTCCTGGATCAGATCATTCATCGGCGCATTGTAACGGCGGAATTTCGAAGCCATCGAAATCGCCAGCCGCATATAGGCCGTGATCAACCGATGCAGCGCCGCCTCGTCCCGCTGGTCGCGCCAGGCATAGGCCAGACGCAATTCGGTCTCCGCGTCCAGCAATTCCGCCGCGCGGGCCTGCCGCGAAAGGGTTTTGTCCGTGTCTCCGTCAAACGCCATGGCATCCCCCAGATAGGCCTTTTGCCTGATGTAAAAGATACGCGCCCAACGCCAAGTCGGATCACCAAGGTGTAAAGATTTCCTGCAAATCCGGCTTTTGTCCTTTCGATCACGTCCCGTGATGCCATCGCGCACAAATCGCGGCTTTTCTGAACGGGTCATCTGCGCCTAACCTGCAAGCATTGGAAATGGAGCCTGTGATGACCTATGATCTCGTAATCGGTGACCGCGCGTATTCCAGTTGGTCACTGCGCGGCTGGCTGCTGTTCGATGCCTTTGGCCTTGCGGTGAAAACCCACCGCGCCCGGCTTTACACCGACGAATTGGCCAATCTTCTGAAGGACTTCTTTCCTGGCAAGACCGCCCCAACCATGCGGACGCCTGACGGTGTCGTGGTGCCCGAAACCATCGCGATTGCCGAAGAATTGGCCTCGCGCCACCCCAAGGCCGGGCTTTGGCCAGCGGATGCCAAGGCCCGCGCGACGGCCCGGGTGTTGGCGGCGGAGATGCACGCGGGCTTTGGTGCGCTGCGCAACCATTGCCCGATGAATCTGCGCGTCAGCTACTCAGATTGCGCGCCGGGGCCGCAGGTGCTGGCCGATCTGGCGCGGCTGGAAACCATCTGGGCTTGGGCGCAGCGTGAAACCGGGTCATCCCATTGGCTTTGCGGCGATTACTCCGCCGCCGATGCATTCTTTGCCCCGGTCGCCGCGCGGATCGCAGGCTACAATCTGCCCGTGGGCGCGCCGGCGATGGCTTATGTGCAGGCGCATCTGGCGCATCCGTCATTTCGGCGGTGGCGCGCAATGGGTTTGGTGGATGGCGCGGATCAGGACTTTTACCGACGCGATTATCCCACCCGGGTTTGGCCGGGACCCGTGCCATTGACGGCCCGCGCGGTCGAGGGCAGCGCCTGCGAAAACTCGGCCTGTCCCTATTCGGGCAAGCCTGTGACCCATGTTCTGGAACTGGGTGGTCGGCGCTTTGGCTTCTGCAACGCCTTCTGCCGGGACAAAACGGCAGCCGATCCGCAGGCTTGGCCAAAATTCATGGCGATTTACCCGGCATAATTTACCTTTCGTAAACCATTGCGCCCTAGCCGTTGACCAAACCGGGAGGGGCGCAATGGTCGCACGGGCCTACACAGTCGCCTTTGAAGGGGTCGAGGCGCGGATTGTCGAAGTGCAATGCGCCATCGCCCCCGGCATGCCCTATTTCGGCATTGTCGGCCTGCCCGACAAAGCGGTGTCCGAGGCCCGCGAACGTGTGCGCGCCGCCATGGCCGCGATGTCGATCGCGCTGCCCTCCAAACGCATCACCGTCAACTTGTCGCCCGCCGACCTGCCCAAGGAAGGCTCGCATTTCGACCTGCCGATCGCGCTGGCCCTGCTGGCCGCGCTGGACATCATCCCGAAAGATGAGGTGGAGGCGACGGTCGCGCTGGGAGAGTTGTCGCTTGACGGTCGCCTGATCCCGGTGATCGGCGCGCTGCCCGCCGCGATGGCCGCAGCCGAGGCGGATCGGGCATTGCTGTGCCCCAAGGCCTGCGGGGCAGAGGCGGCTTGGGTCGGGGCCACCCAGGTGCTGGCCGCCAATTCGCTGGACGAGGTGGTGCGTCATTACACCGGCCAATCCCCCATCACCCCCGCCGAGGCCGGAGAGGTGACGCGCCCCGCCCAAAGCCGCGATTTCCGCGATGTGAAGGGGCAGGAACGGGCCAAACGCGCGCTGGAAATTGCCGCAGCCGGGCGGCACCATGTGCTGATGGTGGGCAGTCCGGGGTCCGGTAAGTCGATGCTGGCGGCGCGTTTGCCGGGGATTCTGCCGCCCCTGTCGGCCATAGAAGCTCTGGAAACCTCAATGATTCACTCGCTGGCTGGGCTGCTTTCGGAAGGCGGCATTTCCCGCGCCCGCCCCTTCCGCGAACCCCACCACACCGCGTCGATGGCCGCGATTGTGGGGGGCGGAAAAGGCGCCAAGCCCGGCGAGATTTCATTGGCGCACAATGGCGTTCTGTTCATGGACGAATTCCCCGAATTCCCCCGGGCCGTGTTGGAAACCCTGCGTCAGCCGATTGAGACGGGTGAAATCATGGTCGCCCGCGCCAATGCCCATATCCGCTATCCTTGCCAGTTCCTGCTGGTGGCCGCCGCAAACCCCTGCAAATGCGGCTACATGTCAGACCCGGCCCGCGCCTGCGCCAAGGTGCCGCTGTGTGGCGAAGACTACCTCGGCCGCATTTCCGGGCCTCTGATGGACCGCTTCGATCTGCGGGTCGAGGTGCCTCCGGTGGCCTACACCGACCTTGATCTGCCCAGCCATGGCGACACGTCGGCCAGGGTTGCCGCCCGCGTCACCGCTGCGCGCAATCTGCAAACCGCCCGCTTTCAGGGCCGCGACAAGGTGCGGGTGAACGCGGACATGGAGGGCAGCCTGCTGGAGCAAGTGGCCGCCCCGGACGCCGAGGGCCGCGCGCTCTTGGCCCGGGTGGCCGAACGGTTCGGTCTGTCGGCGCGGGGCTATCACCGGGTGTTGCGCGTGGCCCGC
>JBIHZO010000340.1:0-4110 GCA_044231405.1 Cypionkella sp.
TGGCCACGGACGGGCGGCTTTGGCGGATGACTTCATACTCGCGCCCCCCCATGAAGCGGGCCGAAGGCACCGGCTCCCCCAGCGCGTTCACATTCACAAGCATGTCGCGGTCCGGGTCCAGCGGTATCGCGTGGCCACCCATCGCCATGGCAATCACCCAAGTGCCGGTGGACACCACCGAAAACGGCGCAGCTTGGGTCAGATGTGGCACCAGCGACGCGTTGCTGTCGTGAATGCCGGTCAGCACCGGCACCGGGCCAAGGCCCAAACGGCGTTGCAGTTCTGGCAAAAGAGTGCCCAGCACCTCGGACGGCTTGCGCGGCGCAGCCAGTTTGGCGGTGATGCCGAGGGTATGCGGCAAGCCAGACCACTCGCCCATGAAGGGGTTCCACAGATCGGTATGACAGCCCAGGGAACACAGATCGCAGGCCGTCTGCCCGGTCAGCCGATGGCCCCAATACTGCGGCCATGTCACGATCTGCGCGATGCAGTCGCACAAGCCTGGGTCTTTCTGCAACTGCCAGTACAATTGCGCGCCAAGGTTCAGGCCCATCGGCAGCGCCGCCGATCCGGTTTGCGCAAAGGGCGGACGGATCAGATCATAGGCGGCGCGGGTGCTGTCGGGGCCAGGGTGCTCATAGTCCAGAACCGGGGCGGCCAGACGGCCATCCGCCGCCAGCAGGGCCGCACAGGCGCCATGAGTGGTGATGGAGATGCCGTCGATGCCATGTTCGGACTGAAAGCGCGCCAGCGCCGACGTCAGGAATTCCCAGATGCCTTCGGTGTCAAAATGCGGATAGGGCGGACCGGACAGCACCCGGTTAGGCGTGGTCAGCACCGCGATTTCCGACCGGGTGGCCAGATCCACCAGTGCCAGCTTGGCGTTGGTCTTGCCCAGATCTATGACAGCTATATGCTTCATTTCATGTAGAAGACTTGCGCCAGAGCCGTGGCCACGGGTTCGTTGCCGGGATGGGTCTGCATGATATCCGCCATATGCGCCCACCACCGCGCCATCACCGGATGGCGGGGCAGATCGTCCATGCTGTGATCCTCGCGCCGGGTCAGCACCCCGAACAGGGTCAGGGTTTCCCGGTCCAGAAAGATGGAATACTCTGACACGCCGGCGCTGTGCAAAAGCTCTGCCAGTTCCGGCCAGATTTCATCATGGCGCCTTTGATACTCTGCCTCGCAGCCCGGCTTAAGCTGCATCTTGAAGCCATATTTCTCCATCATGCCCTCTTTGACCGGCGGGCCAAGAGGCGCGGAACAGCGATCACGCCGATCAGCAGCAGGCCTAGGAATATGCTCATCACGATTCCCGGCACGTTCAGTAGGCCAAAGCCGAAGGTCACGCACCCCATGATGAAAGCGGCCAGCACAACGCCCGGAATGCTGCCCGACCCGCCCAGAATATTGACGCCGCCCAGAACGACCATGGTGACGATCTCCAACTCCATCCCAGTGGCGATGGAGGGACGCGTAGAGCCAAGCCGCGAGGTCAGGCAAACGGCAGCGATGCCAGACATCAGGCCGGTCAGCACGAACAGCATAAAGCGGATGCGCGCCACCCGCAGACCGGAAAACTGTGCGGCGGTGGCGTTGTTGCCGATGACATAGACCGAGCGGCCAAAGCTGGTGCGGTGCAGCAAAAGGTAGAAGGCAAGCGCCGCCACCGCGAACAGCACCAATTCGAACGAAAACACCCACCACACATAGCCTTGCCCAAAGAAAGCGAAGGATTTCGGATAGTTGGTAAAGGCCTGATCGCCCAGAATGATGTAGGAGATTCCACGAAACAGGCTCATGGTGCCGATGGTCACCACGATGGACGGCAGGCCAAACCGCGCCACAAACACCCCGTTCACTGCGCCGCAGATCATCCCGGCTGCAATCCCTGTCAGCGCGATCATCGGCGTGTCCGCCCCCGCCGTCATCGCCAGCCCCATCGCCGTCGAGGCCAGCGCGATGATCGAGGCGACCGACAGATCAATCTCTCCGGCGATGATCAGCATTGCCATCGCAAAGGCGATCATCGCCTTTTCGGTAAAGTTGAAAGTGGCGTCGGACAGGTTCCAGACGTTCAGGAAATAGGGTGAGGCAAAGGCGTTGGCGACAAAGACCAGCACGAACACCAACAAAAGCAGTGCCTCCCAGGATCTCCAGGCGCGTGAAAACGGGGTTTGCAGACGGTCTGGGATGAGGCGTGCGGGGACAAGGCGGGGGGCGGGGTTCATGTTTCGGCCTGTTTCAGAATGATCCGACCCTTGACGCGGGACTGGCTGGCGTTGAAAGCGACGGCGATGATGATGGCCGAGCCGGAAATCGCCATCTGCCAAAAGGGCGAGATGCCGATGACGGGCAGGGCATTGGCAATGACGCCCAGAAAGATCGCGCCCAGAACGACGCCCGTGACCGATCCGACCCCACCTGCGATGGAAATTCCGCCGATGACGCAGGCGGCGATCACATTCAATTCGAACCCCGACGCCACATCGACATAGGCTACGGCATAGCGGGCGACCCAAAGATAGCCCGTCAACCCGGCCAGCGCGCCCGAAATCACGAAGGCCGCAAACTGCGTGCGCCCGACGTTCAGCCCGGTGTAGACGGCGGCATGCGGATTGCCGCCCACGGCAAAGAAAGCGCGGCCCAAGGTGGTGCGGTTCATCACGACGGCAAAGGCCGCGATCAGGGCGATGGCAATCCAGCTCATCACTGGCAGACCCAGAACAGCCGCACGGGGCAGCGCCTTGAAGCCGTCGGTCATCTCATGAGCGTTGACCCATTTGCCATCGGTCATAAGGAAAATCAGGCCGCGGTAGATGGTCATGGTTCCAAGCGTCACAACGATTGACGGAATGCCGACCATCCAGACCAACAGCCCGTTGCACGCCCCCAAAGCCGCTCCCAGCGCAATCGCGGTCAGCAACACCAGCGGCAGCGGCACACCCGCGCCGTTCATCAGCGCGGCCACCATGCCGGCCAGCGCCAGCGTCGCGGTCACGGACAGGTCGATGCATTTGGTCAGAATGACGATCATCTGCCCGATGGCCAGGATCATCAGCGGGGCGGTGTCATTGAACACCGAAGCCAGATTGGCGGGCGCGATGAAGGCCGGAAAGCGCCACGCGATCAGGGCGGTCAACAGCAGGATCACCAGCGCCAACAGCGCCTCACGCGATTTCAACAGGCGGGTCATTCGGCCTCCTCAATGCCCGCTGCGGCGCGGATCAGGGTTTCGGGGGTCATCTGCGCACCGGCCACTTCGGCCACGATGCGGCCCTCCCGCATGACGATGACGCGGTCGGACATGCCCAGAATCTCGGGGATCTCGGAACTGACCATGATCACGGCCAGCCCTTCGGCGGCCAGTTCTGCCATGAACTCATGCACGGCGGCCTTCGATCCGATGTCAATGCCCTTGGTGGGTTCGTCCAGAATGATCACCCGAGGTTTGGTGGCCAACCATTTGGCAATGACCACCTTTTGTTGATTGCCGCCCGACAGCAGCCCCACATCCTGATCCAGACTTGCGGCGCGCAGGTCCAGCCGGGCGGTGTAGTCGCGCGCCAGCTTGAATTCTTCGGCCAACCGCAAAAACCCCGCGCGCGAGGTGCGCGCCAAAGACGGCAGCGTGATGTTCTGAAAGATAGGCAGGCCTTTGACCGCGCCCTGTCGGCCCCGGTCTTCGGGCACATAGACGATGCCTTGATCTATGGCCTCGGTGGTCGAGCGGATGACGGCGGCTTTGCCGTCAATCATGCAGGCCCCGCGCGATGGTTTGGTGATGCCAAACAGCGCCTGCATCACCTCGGACCGGCCCGCGCCGACCAACCCGTAAAAGCCAAGGATCTCGCCACGTTTCAGCGAAAAGGCGATGTCGGCAAATTCAGTGGGATGGTTGTAGCCCGCCACCCGCAACACCTCGGCCCCGACATTGTGGGTGCGTTTGGGAAAAATCTGATCAACGGCGCGGCCGACCATCATTTGCACCAGCGCGCCTTCGGTCACGTCGGCAATCTTGCCCTCGGCCACGAACTGCCCGTCACGGAACACGGTAAAGCGGTCGGCAATGCGGAAAATCTCGTCGAACTTGTGGCTGATGAA
>JBIHZO010000341.1:0-4109 GCA_044231405.1 Cypionkella sp.
AACGGCGGGCGCTTGGTCGTTTAGGGCGGAGTGCACCCTTTTGAGCATATCCCCGCCTGCCACTCATAGCCGCGGTCGGCCCGATAGCTGCCTTTGTCCAACCCTGGCCCTGCAAAACTGTCCATCAGTTCAAAGGCATGCACATGTTTTGCGGGCTTGTGGCCCAACTGCCGTTGCACCAGCAGCCGCGCCATTGGCCACGGGCAGCGCCGCATTGTTCAGATCATCGGCAAGGATGGTTTTAGGGTATCAAGCGTGGATCGGGTCGATGGTTTCATTGGAATGAACCGCGCCCGACAAGCTGCGTTCAATCGCATCGTAACAGTGCATGGCGGGCGGGCAGTTTCGGTTCGGCAGCGGTCAGAGCCGCGCCCAAGGGCACGCCTTTCATTTCGCAAAGCAACTCCAGCTCTCGTCGCTGTCCTGCCGGGTGATCTGGGGGCGCGACGGCAAAACCACTGGCTTGCAGCGCCAGATGCGCATCGCGGTTGGGGGCGGCGGACCCGTTCGAACGCAGACCTTGGCGGATGTCGGCTTGGGAGTGGTCGAGCGCCGAAGCGCCGCGCGACAGAGCGCGCTGCAACAGCATGGTAGCCTGTTCCACGCGGGCAAAGAAGGCGCGGGCCTCACGGCGCGATGCGCCGAGAATGACTGGGGGGGCGGACGTGCGGTCAAAGAGGGTGGTCACGTCCTGCAAGCCTGCATCGGTTTCTCGGGCGGTGATGGTCACAACCGCGTTGTCAAATCCAAGCCCAGACTGATCCCCGATCTCCAGCGCCGGATGGGCGTTGAAGATCTGCAACCCCGTCAGCCGTTGGAAAAGCAGACAGATGGCCCAGACCCGATGGGTGATCCGGGGGATCAGACGTTGACGGTAAATCAGCTTGGCGCCCCCTCTGTTTGCGCAACGACGCAAGGGGCGTGGGCAAAAGTTTCAACCTTGGGGGTTTGACGCGAGGCCTGACTTGCGCGCCGTGTTTTGGCTCGTTAACTTCACGCTATGATTGTGCCGCTGTTGATCTTTCTGGCCTCTGGGATTGGTCTTGGGCTTGCCCTCTTCCTTCCTAGCCACAGTGATTTTATCCTTCTGGCGGGGCCTATGGCCTTGGCCAGCCTCTATTTGTTGCTGCGGGCCGGACGAAAACCAAATCGCTTGGGACCAACAAAATGGCCGAAGGCCGAGCCGTCCGAGAAACGGTTGCGCGCGCCATGGGCACCAGCCAAACCGAAATGGATCGTGGTGGACGGGTCCAATGTGATGCATTGGCGCGATGGCACGCCAAAGATTGAAGCAGTGCAAGATGTGGTCAACCGCTTGACCGATCTGGGCTATTCTCCGGGCGTGGTTTTTGACGCCAACGCGGGCCACAAACTGACTGGACGCTACAAGCACGACCACGCCCTTGGCAAATTGCTTGGCTTGCCCGAGGCCCGTGTGATGGTGGTTGACAAGGGCACGCCAGCGGACCCGACCATTCTGGCCGCCGCCCGTGATCTGGGTGCAAGGGTCGTGACCAATGACCGCTACCGCGACTGGGCCGAGACCCACCCCGAGGTTGCCAGTGCCGGGCATCTGATCCGGGGCGGCTACCGCGATGGGCACTTGTGGCTGGACATGGTCGAGGCGCAACCCAAACTGCGCGCCTCTTAGCCGCCACGGCATCAACCCATGACGCCGTGATTGCATTTCCGCCCCCCCCAGACTATTTGACGCATGACCGATGTTACCGCAGGACAGGCGATGAACTGGATTTCCAACTACGTCCGCCCCAAGATCAACTCGCTGTTTTCGCGCCGCGAGGTGCCAGAGAATCTTTGGACGAAATGCCCGGAATGCGGGACCATGCTGTTTCACCGCGAATTGTCGGGGAATTTGAACGTTTGCACGTCCTGCGATCATCACATGGCGATTTCGCCGCGCGATCGTTTCAACGGGCTGTTCGACACCGGTGTTTTTGTGGAAGTGAAAGTGCCGGAACCGGTGGTCGATCCGCTGCATTTCCGCGATCAGAAGAAATACCCCGAGCGTCTGAAAACCGCGCAGAAAACCACGGGTGAGCGTGAGGCGATGCTGGTGGCCGAGGGCGAAGTAGGCCGCACCCCGATCATCGCCGTGGCTCAGGATTTCAGCTTCATGGCCGGGTCGATGGGCATGTATGTTGGCAACGCGATCATCGCGGCGGCCGAGCGCGCCATAAAAACCAAACGCCCGCTGGTGCTGTTCTCCTCCGCAGGTGGCGCCCGGATGCAGGAAGGGATTTTGTCCTTGATGCAGATGCCGCGCACGACCGTGGCGGTGCAGATGCTGAAAGAGGCCGGGCTGCCCTATATTGTGGTCTTGACCCATCCGACGACGGGCGGCGTGACCGCGTCTTATGCGATGCTGGGCGATGTGCATATTGCCGAACCCAATGCGCTGATCTGCTTTGCCGGGCCGCGTGTGATCGAGCAGACCATTCGCGAAAAGCTGCCCGAAGGCTTTCAACGCGCCGAATATCTGTTGGATCACGGCATGTTGGACCGCGTGACCCACCGCAAGGCCCTGCGCGAAGAGTTGGTGACGATCCTGCGCATGCTGATGAACCAAAGCCCCGCAATCAAAGGTGATCTGCCACCGCCGGGGGCAATTGCCGAGGCCTTAGCGTGAGTTCTGACGCCGTTCTGGAACGGATGATGACGTTGCATCCCAAGGTGATCGACCTTGTGATGGATCGGGTCTGGCGCCTGCTGGCCGTTTTGGATCATCCCGAGCGATCCTTGCCGCCGGTGATCCACATCGCCGGAACCAATGGCAAAGGCAGCACCCAAGCGATGATCCGCGCGGGGCTTGAGGCCGAAGGCGCGCGTGTGCATGCCTACACTTCGCCGCATCTGGCCCGTTTCCACGAGCGGATCCGCTTGGCGGGCGAGTTGATTTCGGAACCGGCGCTGACAGCCTTGCTGGATGAATGCGTGACGGCGAATGGGCCGGATGAGATCACGTTTTTCGAAATCACCACCTGCGCCGCGTTTCTGGCATTCTCGCGCGTGCCTGCCGACTATACGTTGCTGGAGGTGGGTCTGGGCGGGCGTCTGGATGCCACCAACGTCGTGGACAGGCCAGTTCTGACCATCATCACCCCGGTGTCGATCGACCACCAGCAGTATCTGGGCGACACCCTGCCAGAGATTGCCGGCGAAAAGGCCGGGATCATCAAGCGCGGTGTGCCGGTGATTGTTGGCCCGCAGGACGAGGCCGGATTGGCGGTGATCGAGGCCCGCGCGGCACGGCTGGGCGCGCCCGTGTTGGCCTTCGGGCAACATTGGAATGTCTGGGAAGAGCGTGGACGGCTGATCTATCAGGATGAAAACGGCCTGCTGGACCTGCCCCTGCCCAACCTGCCCGGCCCGTTTCAGGTGCAAAATGCCGGGGCCGCGATTGCCGCCTTGCGGTATCTGGGCAAGGGCGAGGCGGCCTGCGAGGCGGCGGTAACCAGCGCTTATTGGCCCGCGCGGATGCAGCGGCTGCGGGTGGGGCCGTTGGTGGACTCTGCGCCTTTGGTGGAGTTGTGGCTGGACGGCGGCCACAATCCGGCGGGCGGGGCGGCGGTGGCGGCGACTTTGGCGCGGATGCCACTGCGCGAGACTCATCTGATCTGCGGCATGCTGAACACCAAGGACGTGCGCGGTTACATGCAACCCTTGGCCACCCATGTGACGCGGCTGCACGCCGTATCGATCCCGGGCGAAAAGAACACTCTGCCCGCTGAAGTGACCTGCGCCGCCGCGATTTCTGCGGGGATGGATGCAGTGACAGCGGGTTCCGTGGCGCAGGCTTTGGCGGATATCGCGGCTGTCAGTCCCACGGCGCGGGTGCTGATTTGCGGGTCGCTGTATCTGGCGGGTGGGGTTCTGCGCGAAAACGGCTAGGTGCTTTGCACCTAGACCTGCGGTCCTTCGCCCCGGGAAATCCGGGCACAGAGGATGCGCATTCTAGACAGAGTTTAGCAATTGCGACGCGCCCTAATGGGGCCGCAATCGGTTGGCACTCTGCCGTCGAGTGTGGATGATTTGGGTTTCGGGATGACGGATCTATCGCCTTTTGGGGTGTCAAACGCTTTGAAAAAGCC
>JBIHZO010000342.1:0-4108 GCA_044231405.1 Cypionkella sp.
CAAGATCGTTGCTGAACTGATGCGAGACGCGACTCTTCCGGTGGCGCAGATTGCCGACAAGGTGGGCTTGTCGCAGACGCCCTGCTGGAAGCGCATCCAAAAGCTTGAGGCAACCGGCGTCCTGACCTCGCGTGTTGCTTTGGCTGACCCGTCCAAGCTGGGTTTCGGTCTTACTGTTTTCGTAGGCATCGAAGCACCTGACCATTCGGCCGACTGGCGAGAAGCCTTTTCTAAGGCGACAAAGGCCTTGCCGCAGATCATGGAAGTTTACCGGATGGCGGGCGAGATGGACTATCTATTGCGCGTCGCGGTGCCGGATATGGCGGCCTTTGACGCGCTGTACAAGCGGCTGACAGACGCAGTGCCGATCAAGAACGTCACCAGCCATTTCGCGATGGAGCGCATGAAGTTCACCACGGCCTATCCAGTAGACACGCTGTCGCGCTGAACCCGCCCAAGAGAAATGCAGCCAGCTTGTCCGTGGCTGAACAGTTCGGTGAGGAACTGCGAAAGCGGGATGGGGTCTGTAGCAGGTTCGGAAAGGGGCTGCCTCGCGCTGCGCTGGCGCAAGCATTGCCACCATAAGGGCGAGGCAAACCGTCACTGCCTTTGAGGTCGACGACTGCGCGGGCGAAGTACCGATTGATGCGGTCACTTTTAGCGGAGCGGATTGGGCTATGCGCGGCAGCGCGCGCAGTGGGTGATTGTGAAATTTCGGCCTTTCGCGGACGTTCGGCGCTTCAAAAGGCGACCTTGAAACAGCCATTCATGCCTGGTGTAGCGGACCCAAAATCTGACAGGCCACCTGTGCTTGTGAGGTGGATCACGGGGTTTCAGGCATGGAACCGGTCGAACAAGTCACATCAGACGCGAAGATGAAAGGCCGCGATCAAAATGCCGCCTTGTGGCGATAAACCCATGTCGCTAAAGTCCGAAGCTGAAGGTCAGGTTTGGGATATCTCGAGCATCAGATCAGCGCTTGCGAAGCCGCGAGCGGGACCTGCCGGTAACTTGAGAAACCAAAAGTAATGACTAAGATTGCAACCTCCCGCGTCGACAAGCTTCTGTCATCGATGGGCTATGGTTCCCGCAGCGAAATGGCGCGAATGGCCAAGGCTGGCGGCATCACTCTGGACGCTGTCGTGCTTCTGGACGTCACCAAGCGCATCCCTGTCACTCCAGATCTGCCGACCCGCATGGAGATCGACGGCGAGGCGCTCGATCCCGTCGCGGGCATGGTCATTCTTTTGAACAAGCCTTTGGGCATGACCTGTTCGCACAAGGAAGCCGGTACACTGGTCTATGACCTCCTGCCCGGGCGCTGGAAACGGCGTGATCCGGCGATCTCGACCATCGGCCGGTTGGACAAGCAGACGTCCGGTCTTCTGTTGCTGACCGATGATGGCGACCTGCTGCACCGGGTCATCAGCCCCAGGCGCCACGTCAAAAAGACCTATCGCGCCAAGCTGGCCCGCCCGCTGAATGGCACCGAGGGCGCGCTGTTTGCCTCGGGCCATTTGATGCTGGAGGGCGAGGACAAGCCGCTGGCCCCTGCCGAACTGGAAGTGGTCTCGGCAACCGAAGCCCTGCTGAATGTTACCGAGGGCCGATACCATCAGGTGCGCCGCATGTTTGCTGCCACTGGCAACCATGTCGAAAAACTGCACCGCGAACGTCTGGGAGGTCTGTCACTGCCTGAAGGCCTGGCTCCTGGTCAGTGGAAGCTGTTGAGTGAAGACGAGATCGCCTTGATCTTTCAGTAAGCCGAAGGTGGGGCGATCTCAACATGTGGGGTTGCGGTGCCTCAAGCGGCTCGGTGAACGTGTCATGGCACTAGATTTCGACAGGCCGGTGGCTGAGCTACAGACAGGGGCGGCCATCCTGAACCGCTTTACTGCCCTTGGACCAGCGCAAACTCGACGCGTGGCAGGAGGCTGTTCAAGGGAAGGAAAAACGCGGCCTCAGGCCGAATTGCGCAACAGAGCCAAGAGCCGCGGGTCTGCGACAAACCCTGTGCAGTTCATCGGCAGATGTGCCCCAAATCAAAGCGGGTGCAGGGTTTCCGCTTCGGTTCCGTAGCGCCGGATATAGGCTTCGGTCAGGCCAAGGCATTCCGTTGACGTGCAACTGTCACGATGCGGGCACTGGTAGAACCGGTTGCGGTCAAATTCAGCCCAGAACGCAGGGTCGATCACCAAAGTGGGCTGAGCATTGACCAGCGCGCCGCGCAGATCACCCATCAGGCACTCTGGCACATTCTTGACCTCGACCAGTCGGCCTGCGGCACGGGCGGCCAGAATGGCGGTTCGCAACGGTGGCAAAAGGTCGGCATGGCGTACGATCAACGACTTGTGATCGTCCTCGGCCATCGGGAAGTAATTCCAGAACTCATGCTGCACCACTTTGCGGAACGGGGCCAAGGCCGCCACGATGCCGGCCAAGAAGGTATAAGACTGAGCGGTGACGACGGTGTTGGTGATGATCCTGAGATCGGCGGGATGCGCCTCGATCAGGGCGATGCCCTGCATCATTCGGGCCCAGGACCCCGGAACCCGTGTGATGTGATCGTGGGAAGCGGCATTCTGACCCGCCACCGAGATGAAGAATTCATCAATGCCCGCGTCAATCAAGGTTTCAAGGTAGGGCGCGCGGTTCAGGTGCATCCCGTGTGTCTGGATGCGCACATGGGCAAAACCCGCGGCGCGGGCGCGGCGTGCAAGGTCGGGCAGATCGCGGCGCAGGGTAATTTCAGACCCGGTCAGCACCAGCCCCTTCCACGGTGCTGTTGTGGCCTGTTCCGCCAGTATCTGCTCAAAGCTGACGGCATCGGTTGGCGCAAGCCGATCCATCGTGCCTTCGATCATGCAATGTGTGCAGCGCAGATTGCAGCGAAACTCCATCGTCACCGAGACATAGGTGTCATGGTCACGCAGGCTGAACCGTTTTTGGCTGTGAGGGTCATCGGCGGGCGCGGTTGTTCCAACTCTGTACGCCTCTGGGCCAAGGCCTTCGAGTATGGGGCGGCTCATTGTTTGGAAGCGGGCATGGTTGACCTGTCAGCATGAGCCTGCGCAGAGCGATGGAGGGACGCGCTGGCACATGTTGGAAACGCGCCACAATAAATCGTATTGAAATTTGCGCGCTCACGCCAGTGTTTTTGCCGCCGTACCAGTAATATGGGGCGACGACGCCGCAAGCGGGCTACAATAATCCGTAAAGCCCGGCCTTTGCAGGCAAAGCGACACCGGCGGATGATACAGTATAGTCAATGCCGACATCGAACAGATGATGCGCCAGATTGACCTTCTGGTTTGCCAAGAACTCCACAATCTCTGGTGGAAACGCGAATTTGGCACAAAGCGCAAGCGTCGCCTGAATGCTGATCCGCGAAAAATAGACACAGTCGCTGGACTGCTTCTGGGCAAAGACGAAAATCTGCTCCTGCCACGCACCGGGGCAGAGTTCGGGGGGCATGTCTTTAATCTGCGAACTGCGGGCGCTGGCGGCCATGGCGCTGATGATCTCTGCACGGTCGGGGTGAGAGTCATAAAAGCGGTAAATGTTCTTCAACTTCAGGCTGTTTCCATCCCAGGCATGACACAGGCCGGCCGAGGCGGTGCCGCCAAATCCGTCTGTGTACAGATCAAGGGTGGTCAGGGGCGTTCCCGCCGCAAACGGTCCGGCATCCCCGCCGTTGAACTCGATTGAGAACATGAAAAACGGAATTTCATCGTCGACGGTGAAGTTCGGCGCGAACAGGTCCGGGAAAGCGCCCAGGAAGGCGCTGATCCTTGTCCGCCGTTCGGCGCGGTCGTAATCGTAAAAATACAATTCCAACCCAAGCTGGCCATCGGCGGATTTAAGGCCCCATACCGTGTTGAACCGGCCCCAGAACGCGCGGATCCGCAGCACAATCTCCAGAAGGGCCGGGCCGTTGGGCATCAAGGCAAGCGCATGAAACAGGATGGCGGACTGTCGCAGCGCATTGGGGGCGGGAGTGCCGGGTGGATCATAGGGCCACTGGCAGAAATCGCGTGCCGGATCGCTGGGGCGTGACTGGATTGCGTCAGACATTGGCGTGGCTTTGGTTGGTTGGAGGGCGTGGAAA
>JBIHZO010000343.1:0-4105 GCA_044231405.1 Cypionkella sp.
CGCCAAATCCCTGCTGTGGCAGCGGCCCACCCTGACCGCCACAAGCCCTGAACCGAAAGGCCCGCCGATGACCGATATCTTCATCCTGTCCGCCGCCCGCACTGCCATTGGTACCTTCGGTGGCGCTTTGTCGGGGATGGGGCCGATTGACATCGCGACCCATGCCGCAAAGGCCGCCATTGCCCGCGCAGGCATTGATCCGGCGCAGGTTGGGCAAAGCGTGTTTGGCCATGTCATCAACACCGAGCCGCGCGACATGTATCTGTCGCGGGTGGCTGCGATGAACGCCGGGGTGCCGGAAACCGCGCCTGCGATGAACGTCAACCGGCTTTGCGGGTCTGGCGCGCAGGCGATTGTGTCGGCTTACCAAATGCTGATGCTGGGCGACGCCGATTTCGCTTTGGCGGGCGGTGCGGAATGCATGAGCCGCGCGCCTTACACCATGACCACCGCGCGCTTTGGTCAGAAGATGGGCGACACGAAGGTGCTGGACATGATGACCGGGGCGCTGACCTGCCCGTTTGGCACCGGGCATATGGGCATCACGGCAGAGAATGTCGCGGCGCAATACGGGCTAACGCGAGAGTCACAAGACGCCTTCGCCCTGCAAAGCCAGCAACGCGCGGCAGCGGCGATCGCGGAAGGGCGATTTGCCGAGCAGATCGTCCCGATTGAAATTGCGTCGCGCAAGGGCCCGGTCAGTTTCGCGCAAGACGAACACCCCAAGGCCACCACTGCCGAAGCCTTGGCGGGCCTGCGTCCGGCGTTTCAGAAAGACGGTACGGTGACCGCAGGCAATGCCAGCGGTATCAATGACGGCGCAGCGGTTCTGGTTCTGGCGCGCGGCGCACATGCGGGATTGCAGCCCCGCGCCCGGATCATGGGCTATGCCGTGGCGGGGGTGGATCCGAAAGTCATGGGACTTGGGCCGATCCCGGCGGTGCAGGCTTTGTGCCGCAAACTGGGAATGAAGCCGTCGGACTTTGACGTGGTTGAATCGAACGAGGCCTTCGCGGCGCAGGCTTTGGCGGTGACGCAGGCGCTGGGTCTTGATCCGGCGCGCGTCAATCCGAACGGCGGTGCCATTGCGCTGGGCCATCCGGTTGGCGCTACCGGCGTGCTGATCACCGTGAAGGCGCTGTATGAATTGGAGCGCACGGGTGGCAAAACAGCGCTGATCACCATGTGCATTGGTGGCGGGCAGGGGATTGCTTTGGCGATTGAACGGGTCTGATCAACGCAGACGCACCTTGGTCCGGGCGGACCGCCCTTCGGCGTCAATCACCGACAGCGTGATAAATCCACGCCCAAGGTCGTTGAGCATCGCATCGCGCGCGCGCAAGGCAGTCGCGACCGGTACGCCATCTGCCAGCCATGTAAAGGGCGCAGTGCCGCCGCGCACCCGTACCAGCAGACCCTCGGGCAGCAGTTCCACCTCGGCCCCATCGGGGGGGAAGGCGACGGCGGGGGCGTCTTTGGCCGGTTCGAATGCCGCAGATCGGCTGCGGAAATGCTGCAAGGGCTGTGGTAATTGTGCGTTTGAAACCAACAGGGTGGCAGGTGGCGCGCTGGGCTGAGGGTCCAGTGCTGGTTTCAGGCGGCTGAAGGCCTGAAACAGAACGGGCGCGGCAAGATCGGCCCCGAACGCGCCAGGAACCGGAGTGCCATCCGGGCGGCCCATCCAGACGCCGACCACATGGCGCCCGTCAAAGCCGATCGCCCAAGCGTCGCGGTGGCCATAGCTGGTGCCGGTCTTGTAGGCCAGCCGATTGGCGGGCGCGCCCGGAGGCGGGGCCAAGCCCGCCAGAATGTCGCCCACTTGCCACGCTGCCGATGCCGATACCACACGCTGCCCCTCGGTCTGTTTCCCCTGCATCTGATGGGTCAACGGCAAAGACACCCCACCCCTTGCGATGCTGGCGTAAAGCTGCACCATATCCTCCAGCGTCACGCCAATGCCGCCCAAGGCAATCGCCAGCCCCGGTTGCCCCCCCGGCAGAGCATAACGCACCCCCGCTTTGTCCAGCGATGCCAGCAGCTTGGCCGGACCCAACGCTTCGGTCAGCGCCACGACGGGGATGTTCAATGACAATTGCAACGCTTCGCGCAGGCGGATGGTGCCGCGATAGGTTTTGTCGAAATTCTGCGGCTGGTAGCCTGCGAAATCGGTCAGGCGGTCCTCGATCATCGTTTCCGGATGCGCCAGACCTTCGTCAAACGCCAGCCCATAGACCAAGGGTTTCAGCGTCGATCCCGGACTGCGCAGCGCCCGCGTCATATCGACAAACCCCGCCCGGGCATCGGCCCGAAACCCCGCCGATCCGACCGAGGCCAATATCTGACCGCTGCGATGATCGGCCACCACAAGCGCCACCTGCAACCGCTCCCCTTGCCCCGCCACCACATCCGCTGCCAAGGTTTCCAGTGCCGTTTGCAGGGTCTTGTCCAGCGTCAATCGGTGCCGCTGCCCGGGATCTTCGGCCAAGGCCCGGTCCGACATATGGGGGGCAAGCGCCGGAAACGGTCGGCGCAGGCCCGGCACAACTTCGGTCCGCGCCGCCTGCATCTGATCGGCGTCGATCAACCCATCGCGGAGGGCGCGGGACAGAACCCTGTCCCTTGCGTCCGTCGCCCGTTCCACCGACCGATCTGGCCGCCGCGCCTCGGGGCTTTGCGGGATGGCCACCAGCAATGCCGCCTCGGCAGGGGTCAGGCGTTTGGGTTCCTTGCCGAAATAGGAAAGGGTGGCGGCGCGGATGCCCTCAAGGTTGCCACCATAGGGCGCCAGCCGCAGATAAAGCTGCAAAATCTGGTCCTTGGACAGCCGCCGTTCCAGCGCCAGCGCCACGCGCATCTGCCGCAATTTGCCCGCAACCTGCCCGGTGGTGCCCTCTTCCAACAGCCGCGCGACCTGCATGGTCAGGGTGGACCCGCCCGACACCACGCGGCCATTCCACGCCGCCTGCGCAAAGGCCCTCAACACCGCCCGCGCATCCACCCCGGCGTGGGTGTAAAACCGCTTGTCCTCATAGGCCAGCAGGGCCGCCACAAAGCCGGGATCGACTTGCGACACTTCGACCCCCAGCCGCCAGCGGCCATCGGCCACGGTGTAGGCACGCAACAATTCGCCGTCACGGTCCAACACCTCGATCGAGGTTTGCACGATCAGCGGGGGCAAGACCGTGGTGTTGACCCAGATATCCGCACCGTCACGTGCAATGGCGGCAAGTGCCAGACCTGCCGCCAAAACAAAGGCATAACGCGCGCGCATCACTCGGCGATGGTGATGCTGCCGGTGTCGGTGCGCCCGGTCAGATCGGGGCGGTACATATCCTCGACCGAAGCCGCGGGATGGTGGAACACCCCCGGCGACACCGCCCGCACCACATATCCCAGCCGGAAGGTGGCGTTGTCCATGCGGTCCAGTGCGGTCAGGAAACGGTCCTGCCGGAATTCGGAATGTGTCACTTCGCCCGTCAAACCCAGACCTTCCAGCGCAGGCACAGAGCCGCCCGCCAGCAGGTTCGGGTTGTCGATTTCAAACCCGGCGGGCAGGGGATCATTCACCATCACGCGCGCCTCGCCCCGGCCAAAGGGCGTGACTTCCAGCACAGCGATCAGGCGGGTGCCCACCGTCAGGCCGTCCAAGGTCGCAGGTTCTCCGGCCATCGTGTAATAGCTGCGCGTGATCGCGTAACCTGCGCCGCCCGCCGGTTCCACTTCTGACGGCACACCGTAGGTGGTGACGGTCAGCGTGGTATCGGCATTGGACCCGTTCTTGACCACAACCTGCTTCCCGCCCGCATCAAGCACTTGCACCAATGGTCCCGAAACCGCAGCGCCGTCGATGGTGATGCCATCCGTGCCTTTGCCATCTATCAGCGCGTTGGCCGCCAGCAGGGTCCACGTCGCTTCTTGCGTGGAAAGCGCGCGGGTGGTGGCGATGCGATCGGTCAGCGCCTCGGCATCCACCGCAGCGGAGCCAGCCTCTGTCGCCAAGGTCAGCACCGCCGCCGCATCGCGGAAGTTGGTGCCATAGTCGGCCCGGAAGATTTGTTCCGCGTCCGGCCCCGACAATGCCTGCAATGCCACGCCAGCCCGGCGG
>JBIHZO010000344.1:0-4102 GCA_044231405.1 Cypionkella sp.
GGGCCGCAGTTCCCGATCATCGAATGGTCGCTGTATTGGTACAAACAGATCTTCGGGCTGACCCCGCCATCCCGCGTGGCCCCGCTGCCAGTGGGCGAAGCGTTGGTGCGGTCCCTTGTCCTTGCTTTCATGACCATGGTCACGTCGACCGTGCTGGGCGTGATGTCGGCGCAGGCCTTCCGCCGCAAGTTTCGCGGGTCAACGATCGTGTTTTACCTGATCGTGCTGGGGATGATGGTGCCGGGCGTGCTGACCGGGCTTGGCACCTCGCTTCTGGCAAACAACGTTTTGGGGATCACGCGGCACTGGTACACCACTGCTTTCGTGACCCATGTGGCCTATACCTATCCCTTCGCCTTCTTGGTGATGCTGGCGATCCTGAACCGCTTTGATGGCTCGGTTGAAGAGGCGTCGTGGTCGCTGGGCGTCAAACCTTGGACCACCTTCCGCAAAGTGACGTTCCCATTGATCTTTCCGGGCGTTCTATCGGCCATGCTGTTCGCCTTCACGCTGAGCCTCGATGAATTCCCGCGTTCGCTGTTCGCGGCAGGAGGCTCCGAAGATCAGACCTTGCCTTTGGCGATCTACGGCACCTTCTCGGTGGAAATTCACCCCAACATCTTTGCCTTCGGTGTTTTGACCACGCTGTTCTCATTCGCGCTGCTGTCGGTTTACGGGGTTCTGATGGGACTATCGGTTCGCCGCGCGCGCAAACTGGCCATGCAGGAGGATGTTGCGTGACTGGGATCGCAATTGTAACCGGCGCAGGTTCGGGCATCGGCCAGGCCATTGCGCTGCGGTTGGCGGCTGATGGCTGCAGCGTGCTGGTGAATGACTTCAGGGCCGAGGCCGCACAGGCCACAGCAGACAAGATCGGGGTCAAGGCCGTGGCCATCGGCGGCGATGTGTCGGTTGAGGCGGATGTGGCCGCGATGGTTGCAGCCTGCGAGGCGGCCTTTGGTCCGGTTACGCACTTGGTCAATTGCGCAGGCCACGTTCACCAAAGCCGGTTCATTGACCTGACGGTGGGTGACTTTGACCGCATGATCGCGGTTCATCTGCGCGGCACTTTCCTATGCACCCAAGCGGTGCTGAAGGGGATGTTGGCGCGCGGGACGGGCGTTATCGTCAATATCGCCTCGCAACTCGGCCAGATCGGCGGGATCGAACTGGTGCATTATTCCGCGGCCAAGGCAGGCATAATCGGGATGACAAAAGCCTTGGCGCGCGAAGTTTCAGCGCAAGGCGTGCGGGTCAATGCCGTGGCGCCTGGGCCAATCAATACCCCCTTGGTGCGCAGCCTGTCCGAGGATTGGCAGCGCGCAAAGGCTGCCGAACTGCCGCTGGGTCGGTTTGGCGAACCCGAAGAGGTCGCAAACACAGTCGCGTTCCTCTGCTCTCCCCAAGCCTCGCTGTTCGTTGGACAGACGCTTGGACCCAACTCTGGAGATGTAATGCTTTGACCGAAATCGTCCTCATCACAGGTGCCGCCATCGGCATTGGCCGTGCCACCGCCAAGGCTTTTGCCAAGGCCGGGTATCACGTCGTGGCCACAGATGTTCTTGCTGCCGAGGGTGCGTCCCTTGTTGCCGAAATCATCGCAGAAGGTGGTAAGGCAGAGTTCCATGTGCTGGACGTGCGGTCCACCGAGGCTGCGGATGCGATCGTTGCAGCGGTTGAGGCCACGCACGGCGGCATTGATGTCATCGTGGCAAATGCGGGTATCGCTCACAGAGTGCCGCTTGCTGAAATGACCGATGCCAAGTGGGATCATACTTTCGAGATCGACCTGAAAGGCATTTTCCGCGTCGTGCGTCCGGCCTTGCCGGGAATGAAGGCACGAAAGAATGGGGCTGTCATTGCCCTGTCCTCGATCATGGGCGTTGCCTATGGTTGGGACGAACATGTGCATTATTCTGCGGCGAAATCCGGCGTCGTTGGCCTTGTCCGAGGCCTTGCGGTGGAATTGGCCAGAGACGGTATCCGGGTGAACGGCATCGCGCCGGGCTACATCCGGACAGCGCAGCTTTTGTCGAAGGAACACTCCCTCGGCCCAGAAGCTGCGGACAAGGCCGGGGAGTTCATCCCTATGGGCCGCATCGGTCAACCCGAAGAGATTGCCGATGTCGCCCTGTTCCTAGCTTCCAGCGCGGCCCGTTACATGACGGGTCAGGTGGTGGTGGTCGACGGTGGTTTGCTGGTTGGGCGCTACTGACCCGGGCGGCATCAAGACACGAACAAAATCAACACGGAGGTACTGAGATGAAACAAAGTTCACTATCCCGCCGCGGGTTCCTGAAAGGGACCGCCGGCGTTGCGATTGCAGCAGGCGGCATGCCCTTTCTTGGCGCACAACAAGCTTTCGCTGCCGATCTGGCAAGCCAGGAACTGCGCACTGTCGGTCTGTCTGTGACCGTGCAGGACCGCATTCTGGCGGACTTCAAGGCAGCATCGGGCGTCAAGGCCGTTTCTGGCAAGGCTGATATCTTCCCGAACACCCAGACCGAACTGTTGTCGGGTTCGACGGCTTACGATTGCTGGGAAGTCATCGGCGAGCGTCTGCCGTCCATCACGCAGACCGGTCTTGTTTCGCCTATCGCCGTTTCGGCGCTGACGAACTGGACCGGCGTTGGCGAAAGCTTCCTGAAAGCTGACCCGAAGTGGGATCCGAAAGCACAGATCGTCGGTCAGATCTACACCGACGAAACCATGACGGCGCTGAACATGGTCCCAACCGTGTACAACTTCGACTCCATCGGCTACCGACCAGACCTCGTGTCGGCAGAAGAGGCTTCGCTGTGGTCCTCACTGTTCGACCCGAAGTTCAAAGGCAAAACTGGCCTGAACGTCGACCCGCTGATCGCTTTTGGTCAGGCCGTCTTGGCCATGAACGAACTTGGTCTGCTGGAAGTGAAGAACCCCGGCAACCCGGACGCCGCTGCCATTGAAGAAGCAGCGAAATTCCTGATTTCCAAGAAGAAAGAGGGTCAGTTCCGCGCGCTATGGGGTGACTTCGGCGAACTCGTGAACCTGATGGCATCGGGCGAAATGATCTTGGCCGACGCTTGGCAACCTGCTGTCATGGCAGTGAAGGCCCAAGGCGTTCAGTGTTCTTATGCCACGATGAAAAACGGCTATCGCGGCTGGGCCATCGGCGTTTCGGCGCTGAAGTCCTCGCCCAACCTTGATGCTGTTACGGCATATGCTGACTACTGGTTGTCGGGCGGCCCGGCTGTGGCTGTTTCCGAGCAGGGTTACTATTCGCCGAACGACAAGGTCAAAGGCATCATGGCGCCTGAGAAGTACGCGTTCTGGTACGAGGGTGCTCCGTGGGTTGGCGCTGAAGAGCGCGGCATCAAGGAAGGCGATTTGCGCGACGGCGGTTCGCTTGCGACCCGTGCCGCCAACGTCGCTTACTGGCACCAGTGGCCAGATGAGTACGACCTTCTGATGACCAAATGGGATGAATTCCTGTCTGCCTGATCTGAAAACCTATCGGTCGGGGTGTAAGCCCCGACCGGACTCAAGTTTCAAGGATATCTCTCCGTGGCCTACGATCTTCAACTTTCCCATGTCGGCAAAGTCTACGACAACGGCACTCCCGCAGTCATCGACTTCAATCTGGATGTGGACAAGGGCGAGTTCATCGCCTTTTTGGGGCCGTCCGGCTGCGGCAAGACCACAACTCTGCGCATGATCGCAGGGTTCGAGACGATCACCTCGGGCGACCTGTTGATCCGGGGAAAGCGGGTCAATGACCTGCTGCCGGAAAAGCGGCCGACCTCGATGATCTTTCAGAATTATGCGCTGTTCCCGCACATGACGGTGCGTCAGAACATTCGGTTCGGGCTTGAGGTCAAAGGCATGGCCGCCCCAGAAGCGGACCGCAAGGTTGACCGTATCATTGACAAGCTGGGCCTGAGCGATGTGGCCAACATGCGCCCGAACCGATTGTCCGGCGGCCAGCGCCAGCGAATTGCCCTTGCCCGTTCTCTGGTGGTGGAGCCCGATATTCTTCTGTTGGATGAACCACTTGGCGCGCTAGACGCCAACCTGCGCAAAAGCATCCAGAACGAGCTGAAACTGTTGCAGCGCGAGCTTG
>JBIHZO010000345.1:0-4101 GCA_044231405.1 Cypionkella sp.
CGGGCAGGACATCCGCGATGTGACGCAAACCAGCCTGCACCAGTTGATCGGCGTTGTGCCGCAAGACACGGTGCTGTTCAACGACACGGTATACTACAACATCGCCTACGGTCGCCATGACGCCACACGCGCCGAGGTCGAGGCTGCGGCGCGGGCTGCGAAGATCCACGATTTTGTGATGTCCCTGCCCGACGGCTATGACACCACGGTTGGGGAGCGCGGGCTGAAGCTGTCGGGCGGCGAAAAGCAGCGGGTGGGCATCGCGCGGACGCTGTTGAAGAACCCGCCCATTCTGGTGCTGGACGAAGCGACCTCGGCGCTTGATACCCAGACCGAGCGCGCGATTCAGGACAGCTTGCTGGAGATGGGGCAAGGACGGTCGGTGATCACCATTGCGCACCGGCTGTCAACCATTGCCGATGCCGATTGCATTCTGGTTCTTGAAGAGGGCATCGTGACCGAACGCGGGACGCATGAGGAATTGCTGGCGCTGAACGGGCGCTATGCCGCGATGTGGGCAAGGCAATCGGCGGAAGAGGAAGAGATCAAGGCGGCTTGAGTCAGCACGGCGGTGCGGCCCAGTACCCCCATCGAAGGGGGCTGGTGTCGCCTGTCGGCGCGTGGTTTCAACCGTCGGCTCCTGCCGCTGATGGCGAACGCTCCGCGGGGAATATTTAAGCCAAGATGAAGCCCGCGACGGTTTGCGGATTTCACACACTCTGCGTGAGCCGATCCAAAGGTTGTGCTTGCGGCGGGTATCACGGATCGTCCAAGTCAACCCGTCCCAGTCAGCCCTTGTCCTGAACCAAACCCTCGCCTGACCCAAATGTTTCATCTTGGCCCAAATATCCCCCACGGAGCGTCCAGCCCAAGTGACAAAAGCGCCAGTCGACGTCCAAACCGCGACAGCGCGGCGCGGTGCCTCCTCGATGGAGGCGCCGCGCCGCCCTAGGGTTCAGTCAAAGCTTTGGTGACCCCATCAGGTGTCACGCACCAGTGTCACTTCCGACAACGCAATTGCGATGCTGCTCATGATGTTGGCGACAGGTTCGCCGTTGATGCGCAGGATTGAATAGGCGTTGCCGGGGCCCGCGACGATGGTCAGAACCGGCGGCACCTCGAGAGTGTCGCTGCCAAAGGCCGGGGTGTAGTGGATTTCCAGCTGATCCTCGCCCGTGACGTAATCGTTGATCACGGCGACCTGTGTGCTTTCCAGCCAGCGGTTGTCGATCTCGAACGCATCGTTGCCAGTGCCGCCTAGGGCGATGTCGCCGCGCCCGACGATCAGCGTGTCATTGCCCGCACCGCCGGACAGGATGTCGATGCCGTCGATGGCGGTCAGGCCGTCTTCTCCTGCCGCAAGGCGCGTGTAACCCGAAACGGTGTCATCCCCCGCGCCGCCCACAACCGAGTCTGCGCCCGCGCCGCCGGTCAGCACATCGGCCCCTTGATCGCCGAGGATACGGTCGTTGCCCGCGTCGCCCGTCAGGCTGTCATCACCCAAGCCACCCCAAAGCGTATCGTTGCCATGGCCGCCGCCCACCGAATCGTTGCCCGCATCGGCACGGACAGAATCGTCGCCTGCGGCCAAGGCGGCCTGATCATGGCCGCTGCCCAAATTGGCATAGTCATCGCCTGCGGAACCCGTCAGCGCGTCGTCACCTGCAGCGGTGAACCATGCGGTTGGATCGGCAGCGCCACTGGCGGTGTCATTGCCATCGCCTTGCACCACTTCGGCATCATAATCGCCACGGATATAGGAAGTGTCGATGCTGGTGTCGGCCACCAGTTCAATATCGGCCAGCGTCAGATCGGTGACGCCGTCCAATTGCGCGATCACCGAGCCGTTCATGCGGATGAGGCTGCTTTCGCCATCGGGGGACAGTTCGATCCGCAATTCGGGCAGCAGTTCCTCGTTGGTGTCAGACGCATAGCGCGGGAGGTAGTGCAGTTGCAGTTGATCCTCGGCGCGGTTGAAATCAACGAGGCGGAACTGGCCGGTGCTTTCGCTGAAGCGATGGTCGAGGATGAAACTGTCATTGCCAGCCCCTCCCAAAGCGCCGTCGCCGTGGCCCATCAGCAAAGTGTCGTTGCCGACACCGCCCAACAACTGGTCAATGCCTTCGGGCGTGGTCATGCCGGGTGCGCCCGAGTCATCACCGGTAAAGCCGGACAGGAAGTCATTGCCTGCGCCACCCGAAAGCGTGTCGGCGCCACTGCCGCCTGTCAGCCAGTCATCGCCGTCATCTCCGGCCAGACTGTCGTCGCCGGCGTTGCCCCACAGACTGTCATCATCCGCACCACCAAACAGGCTGTCACCGCCGGAGCCGCCCGCAAGGCTGTCATTGCCAGCACCGCCCAAGGCGATATCACTGCCTGCGCCCGTTTCGGCGGTATCATTGCCGGTACCCGCACTGACGTAATCATTGCCTGAAGATCCGGCGAACCGGTCATCGCCTGCGGCCAGAAACCATGCCTCTGATTCCCCCACCGTGGTGATGTCATCATCGTCACCCGTGCCTTCGCGGGTGTCGGTGTAATTGGTAGCGTCATAAAGCGGATCGTTGTCGGCCGTGTCCGAACCGCCGCTTGCGTCCAGCGCAAGGTTGACGCCAAGCGCGCCCAGAAACAAGAACAGGTTGGCGAGGATACTGACGTCCATGATCACACATTTGGCTAATGATATTCGATTCGAGTCATTGCATCAAATTATGGTCAAACTTCGACTGGGAAAGATCGGGCGGGTCGATGCGCTTTTGTGCGCGGGGCTTGGGCAATGGTCGGGGCAGGGCTTGGCAACGCGCGGGCTTCGCGTGTAGACAAGGGCAACAGCGGGGCATGCGCGCCCCGACGACAGGAGTGGCAGGGTTGAGCAATACCGACAGCTTCATCGATGAGGTGACAGAAGAAGTCCGCCGCGACCGTTTGTTTGCGGCATTCCGCAAATATGGCTGGATCGGTGTGGTGCTCGTGCTGGGCGTCGTCGGCGGCGCGGCATGGAGCGAATGGCAAAAGGCGCACGCCGCCAATCGCGCGCAGGCCTTTGGCGATGCGATGTTGGACGCGATGGATCTGGGTGCGCCCGAAGACCGGCGCGGTGCGATCGAGGGCATTGCGGCGGACGGCACGCAGGTGGCGTTGAAGGCCTTGATGCTGGCATCCGACCCTGTGCAGGACAAGGCGGCCAGCTTGGCTGCTTTGGATGGGTTGATCGCGGACACCGCGCAGCCGCAGTTGTACCGCGATCTGGCCGTGTTGCGCCGGGTCAGTGCGGCGGGGGGCGATATGCCTTTGGCAGACCGTCGCGCGGCGCTGGAGGGTATTTCGGCACCGGGTCGGGCGTTTCGTCCGCTGGCCGCTGAACAACTGGCCTATCTGTTGATCGAGGAAGGCAAGCCTGCCGATGCGATTGCCGCCTTGACCGCGCTGATGCAGGATCAGGACGCTCCGGCGGGGCTGCGCGCAAGGGCCGGGCAGATGATCACGGCTTTGGGCGGCACGCCGCCCGTGGCGACGAACGCGGGCTAAGACGCCGCCCCATCGGGGCAATGCAACGGATATGGGGGCAAAAGCGGTGATGACATCTGGCAAAATCGGGTTGACGGGGCTGTTGCTTTGCATCGGTCTGGCCGCTTGCGAAAAGGACGTCATTCTGGAGGGCGAACGCTTTCCGATCCGTGCGCCGCTGGCGGACTCGGTGCCGGTGGAGGGGGAGCCTTTGCCGGTTGCCCCATCTGTGCAGCCCGAAAATCAGGCGGTGCCGATTGTCTTGCCCGCTGCGCAGTCCCTGGGGGAATGGTCGCACCGAGGTGGCAACGCGCGCCATGCCTCGCCGCATGGGGTGCTGTCGGCTGCTCCGCAACGAGTGTGGAGCGTGAATGTCGGCGCGGGAAACTCCAAGCGCAACCGCATTTCGGCATCCCCGGTGGTGTCGGGCGGTCGGGTGTTTGCCATGGATGCGGGCACCAGGGTGACGGCAGTTTCGACGGCGGGTGCGACGCTGTGGACTTCCGATCTGAAGGCGGAATTTGACCGTGACGGCGAGGTCTCGGGCGGTGGATTGACGGTGCAGGGCGGTCGGGTGTTTGCGACCACCGGCTT
>JBIHZO010000347.1:0-4073 GCA_044231405.1 Cypionkella sp.
CCAGCGCCGACAGCGGCTCGTCCAGCAACAGCACTTTCGGCTTGGGGGCCAAAGCGCGGGCCAGTGCCACACGTTGTTGCTGGCCGCCTGACAGTTGCGATGTCTTGCGGTTCGCCATCGGCTCCAATTTCACCAAGGCCAGCATCCGCGCTACGGTGTCTTGCACCTCATGCTTCGGGCGGCCCTGCATTTCAAGGCCGAAACCGACGTTCTGCGCCACGGTCAGATGTGGAAACAGCGCATAGCTTTGGAACACCGTGTTCACCGGGCGCTTGTTGGGCGGCAGGGTGGTGATGTCTTGACCGTCCAACAGGATGGTGCCCGAAGTTGGCATCTCGAACCCGGCGATCAGACGCAACAGGGTGGTCTTGCCGCAGCCGGATGGGCCAAGCAGAGTGAAAAACTCGCCCTTGCGGATATCAATCGACACATCGTCCAGAGCGCGCACGGCGGCATCCCCGGTGCCAAAGGCCTTGACCGCGTTGCGGGCCTGCACGGCGTTGGTTTGGGTCAAAGCGACTCGCTCCTGATTATTTTGATCATATTGCGCGGGGGAGCGTGACCTGTGCAACAGAAACCTGCCATCAAGACGCCATCGGTGCGCGCAGATCAGCCCAGGGTTGCGCCGCCTCCAGTTCTGCACACAAAGCGATCAATTCTTCATCGCGCCCGTAGGGGGCGGCAAGGTGGATGCCGATCGGCAAACCGCCCGTCGAGGTGCCCATCGGCAAGGACGCGGCAGGCTGGCCCGAGGCGTTGAACACCGCGCAAAACGGCGAGTATTCAAAGATGCCGCCCAGCCCAATGCGATAATTCACATAGTCATCGCGGTCATGGTTGAAGCGTCCCACCCGAGCGGGCGGTTCCGACAGGGTCGCTGACAGCAGGATGTCGGGACCAGAAGCGAAGTATTCGGCCATCTGGCGGCCAAAGTCGTGGATTTCCCCGACGGCCTGAAGATAGCGGGTGGCGGGCAGGGTGGCCGCATGGGCGCAAGCCGACCGACCGATGCCTTCGACATCATGCCCGGTCAGATCGCGGCCCTTCAGCCCGTTCTGGATCGACAGCGCGGTGCCGATGGCGACGATATCCGTCCAGGCGCGCATCATCCGGCCGATATCAGCCTGCGCTGGCAGGCCAGGTTCGACATGGTGGCCAAGGGAGTCCAGCAATCGTCCTGTGGCACGGACTGCAGAGGCGACATCCGGATTTACAGCCTCTCCCGTAAACGTGGTGTCACAGATCGCCACCCGCAGACGGCGCGGCGGGCGGGAAATGGCGGCAGCGTGGCCATGGGTCAGTGGCGGGGCAACATAGGGCGCGCCCAGATCGGGGCCTTCGCAGGCGTCCAGCATGGTCGCGGTGTCGCGCACCGACCGGGTGAGAAACCCGTCAATCGCCATGCCCGCCCAACCTTCACCGGCATAGGGACCATCCGGCAGCCGTGCGCGGGTGGGTTTGAAGCCGAACAGCCCGCAGGAAGAGGCCGGGATGCGCACCGACCCGCCGCCGTCAGATCCATGCGCAAAGGCCACGATCCCCGCCGCCACCGCAGCCGCAGCCCCGCCAGACGATCCACCCGAGGTGTGGTCAAGGTTCCACGGGTTGCGGGTGGGGCCGCCGTAAATCGCGGCCTCGGTGGTGGCGCCAATGCCGCCTTCGGGCGAAGTGGTGCGGCCAAAGGTGACAACGCCCGTGGCGCGGATACGGTCAAAGATCGCAGAGTTGCGGCCATAGCGGGTGTTGGCAAACAGCCGCGATCCGTTGTGCGACGGGAAATCCACCGCCTCGCAGCCCAGATCCTTCAGCAGGAACGGCACCCCCCGGAAGGGTCCGCGCGGCAGGCCCTGCGCAATCGAGCGCCGCGCCACCTCTTCCTGCATCAGAACCACCGCGTTGATGGCCGGGTTGCGCGCCGCAACCGCCGCAAGTGCCGCGTCCAGCAATTCGTCTGCTGTGACCTCGCCACGCGCCACCAGGGCAGCCATTGCCGTTGCGTCCCGCACGCCCAAATCACCGATCATTTGCCACTCCCCGACGCCCATGTCGCCCTATGGTGCAGGGCATCGCGCCCAGCGTCCATCCCGGTTGCGCCAAGCCCCTGTCGCTTTGGGCGATTCTGCTGACACGCCCAGAAAAGGCGCACAAACATGCCCGCCTTGGCCACCGACCGCCCAAAGCGTCGCACAAGCGACGGGGTGACGCGGCTTTGCGACATGCCCAGTTCAGCCCTCTTGACAGCACAGCGCGCAGGACTATGCAGAAGGGGCCTTCGGTTCCGGGTTTGCGCCCGGATGAAAAGGGAACGTGGTGCGGGCCGGGCAACCGGCGCAATTCCACGGCTGCCCCCGCAACTGTAAGCGGTGAGCGATGATGGACAATGCCACTGGGGCAAAACCCCGGGAAGGCCCGTCAAAGCCACGACCCGCGAGCCAGGAGACCTGCCAAGGTGATCACCCTTACCGGGGCGCGGGGCGCGCATCGGCAGGCGGAACTCCGCCAGAGGTGACGATCTCACCGTCGGCGGAGGGGCTTTGGTCCTTTCTTCAGACATGGAACAACGTCAGCGAAGCGGATGCTTCGCAAGCCCAAGGATACGGCCATGAACAGGCTTTCTATTTCCCTTCTTGCCCTGATTGCTGCCCTGCCAGCCCCCGCCTTTGCCCGCGATTTCGAACTCGATGAAATCGTGGTCAGCGCCAACCGCGAGGCGGTGACCAAAAAGCGCACCGGCACCACGGTTCTGGTGGTGACAGAGGCCGAATTGGCCAAGACTGCCGAAATCTCGGTATCTGACTACCTGAAAAAACTGCCGGGCATCACCATCAACGCCAAAGGCGGCGCCGGCGCACAGACCGGCTTCACCCTGCGCGGGGCGTCGCAGAACTATGTCACGGTGCTGATCGATGGCATCAACGTGTCCGACCCGTCGGGCCCGCAGGTGGCCTATGATTTCGGCCATATGACCACCGCCGGCATCTCTCGGATCGAGGTTTTGAAGGGCAGTCAGTCGGCGCTTTATGGGTCGGGTGCCGTCGCCGGGGTGATTTCCATCACCACCCGCAAGGCTGTTGAGGAAGGCACGCATCAGTCGGTTGAAGCCGAGGTCGGCAGCTTTGCCACCCGCGCGCTGACTTACGGCTTGACGCAAAAGACCGGCGATCTGGAGGCGGCGATCACCCTGAGTCACCTGAAAACCGACGGCTATTCTTCGGCGGATGAAACCGCAGGCAACACCGAGGCCGATGGGTATGAGGCGAACCGGCTGTCGTTCAGCCTCGCCAACACCTTCGACAATGGCTTGAAACTGGGCGCTTCTGGCTTCCTTGAGGCGGCCAACGGGGCCTATGATGAGGGTTATCCTTTGGGCGACGGCGTGGTTGCCGATGAGTTCACCGACCGCGAAACCGCCGGCGTGCGGGTTTATGGCGAGTTCAGCACCGGGGCTGTTGATCACATGCTGGAGGTGACGCAGTTCAAACTGGCCCGAAACTATGACGAAACGTCTTTTGATCCTGACTATGGCACTTCGATCACGGCTCTCGGCTACACCGGCAGCCGCCTTGGTTTTGGCTATCGCGGTGCGGCCGATCTGGCTGGCGGGCGGTTGGTGTTTGGCGCGGATTCTTCCGAAGAGGGGCTTGGGCAGACCGGCAGCTATGGCGATCTGACCGCCAGCAGCAATGTGGCCGGGATCTATGCCGAGTTTGATAAGGCGCTGTCCGACCGGCTGGACCTGTCGGCATCGCTGCGCCACGATGAACATTCCAGTTTTGGCGGCTTTACCACCGGCCGCGTCGCTTTGGCCTACCGCGCCAATGACAGCCTGACCCTGCGGATGCAGGCGGGCACCGGCTATCGCGCGCCCTCGCCCTATGAGCTTTTTGCCGCCACCTATGGCAATCCGGACCTGAAGCCGGAAACCTCCAAAACGCTTGATTTCGGGATTGAACAGGCGTTTGGCGACAAGGGCTATCTGCGGGCGACCGCCTTCTATCTGGAGGCAACCGATCTGATCGGCTATGACACTAACACCTATGCCTATATTCAGGTTCCGGGCATTTCTGTCCGCA
>JBIHZO010000348.1:0-4067 GCA_044231405.1 Cypionkella sp.
GTCTTGCCGCCAGTTGCAGTCTGGCAGTGCCGCAGGGCGCGGCTGTCGTGGCGGCCGTGTCGCATGCGGGCGGCACCGGCGTGACCTGGACCGGCGGTGTCACCGAGCAGTTTGACGGGGCCAACGGCAACGTGATGCGGATGAGCGGTGCCAGCGCCGCGGGATTGTCCGCCGCAAGCCTGACCCTGACAGCATCAAGCCCGGCCTCTGGGGCCTGGCGCATCGCCGCAATCGTCTTGAGGTAACATCATGCTGATCTTGAAACACCACGGGCTCCCGCTTCAAGAAGTGGTCGAGGGTGGTTGGTTTGAACTGCCAAATGGCGCGATCTGTTCTCCGGCCTATGCCGGATGGTCGGATGAGAACGGGCACTGTCTTGAAGCGGTACCAGAGCCTGCACCGCATATCGCAACCTTGGCAGAAAAACGTGCCGCTGCCGTGCTGCCAAAGCTGGAGTTCTGCCTCGCCCTATGGCGCCTGTCGATCCTGCCAAAGGACGAGTGCAAGCCGGCCGCACGCGGTGAGTGGCCAGCAACCTTCGCCGCCTTCGTGGCGGGCCTCTCCGAGCAAGACGCCACCGAGGCCGAAATCCGCTGGGCGGCCGCCACGCAGATCTTCTACACCAATCCGCTCTTGCAGGCCCTCGCACTCTTCAAAGCGGGCGGTGATCCGGTGCAGGCGGCCGCGTTGCTGGACGGCATTTTTGGTGTCAACGCGTGACCGCCAGATCAAACCATGGATCGTACGTATAATGGACCGCCACAGCGCGAACACCAAAGCAGGATCAACAAAAGTGGCAATCCCGATGATTGAAAACAGCGAACGCGGCATCACGATCAACAAGGCGCTGGCATGGACCATACTGGTCTCGGCCAGCGGGCTGATCTGGTGGGGTGGCGGGACATTGGCCTCTCTGCAAGTGGCTGCAGACCGCCTCACCTCAGCCCTCACCGAAACGCGCGAGATGATCGTCGCCGAACGCGCAAGCTCGGCGCAATTGGAGGCCCGCGTCCGCGTGCTGGAAAACAGCGCCGCAAGGCAGGACACGCGCTTTGATGCCCTGTCGGTTTCGATCAACGAGTTGAAACAGCAGGCCCGCGAAACCAACACCCTGCTGCGGGAACTGGCACAGCGGCCCTAAGCCGCCCCAAATTATTACCCGGCCACCCCGACCCGCCAGAACGGCGGGTTTTTTGTTGCCCGCCAATGGGCAGAAAGAGCGATGCCATGAAGACAGACCCAGATGAATCCCTCCTCCTGATCCAGAGCGGGCTGGACAGGCTCGGTCATTCCCCTGGCGCCATCGATGGCCTTTGGGGCCTGCGCACCGCCCGGGCGATGAAGGCGCTCCTGGCCGCAAATGGTCGCGCGGCATCGGTAGCTCCGCCCAGCCCATTGCCCTGGATCACCGAGGCAAAATCCGCCCTCGGCCGCCACGAGGCCCGCGACCGGTCATGGCTGATGGATTGGCTGAAACGCGACGGCCGCAGCTTGGGCGATCCGTCCAAGAACCCGTGGTGCGGGGATTTCGTCGAAACCTGCATTCGCATGGCCCTGCCCGATGAGCCGCTTCTGGGCGCGCTGGGCACCAACCCCTACTGGGCCCGGAACTGGCTACTCTTTGGCCGCGACGTGCAGCCGATCACCGGCGCCGTGCTGATCTTCTCGCGCGGCTCCGGCGGCCATGTCGGTTTTGCGATCGGTCAGCACGACGCGCATTTCTACGTTCTGGGCGGCAACCAATCCGACGCCGTCACCATCGCCCGGATCGCCAAGTCCCGCCTCCTCGGCGCGCGCTGGCCCGTGACCTATCCACCCCGCCTGCAACGTTTGCCGAGCATGAAGCCGGGCGAATTCCTCTCAACCACTAATGAAATCTGAACAGGAGAAAACCATGCTGAAACCTGCAATCCTCGCCCTCATCCGGCAGATCCTGACCGTCGCGGGCACCGCATTGGTCGCCAAGGGCTATGTCCAAGCCTCCGACATTGAGCCGATGATCGGCGCGCTTCTGACCATCAGTTCAGTTGTGTGGTCTGTCGCGGACAAAAGGCTGCGCTGATCCTGCCGGGGCAATTGCCACCCACAAGGATGATACAAATGTGGAAGACGGGCCGAGCAATCGCACTGCAGAAAGTGTCGGACGCTCGACTGCGGGGCATAGCCCGGCCAGTTTTTCCAAATCTCGGCGTCAAGCAACGGCAGGGTGCTGCAGCGGCAAGAGGATGTCACAGGTCTACGCAGTTTGTCGTGAATCGAAATGGAGCCGATCGCCTCAGCAATGATGCGACGCCTCAAAAGCGGGAAATTTATAGCAAGATATTAATAAAATCGACATTAAGGAGTTAAAATATATCTTAAGATTATATTATGGCTCCGAGGATGTGCCTATTGACGCACCTTTATATCTGCTACTCCATTTCTTGATGCGCAGCGAGTGAAGGCACCTTTCGCTGCCTGCGAGAATTATTGCTCACCTCAGGGGAAACATATCCGAATGAACAAGACCGCCCGGTCCACGGCCTCGACAAGCTTCGGCAAAAGGTCACTCGTAAACCTTAACTTGGTTTCCCCAATCTCTGATGCGCCGGTCCCGTCTTTGCGGTCGCTCTTGCTTGGCAGTGTTTGCCTCGTTGGCTTGCTGTTGGGATCGACCGCGCAGTCGCGCGCGGATAGCTCACCTTGCGTCGGCACCGGAGCAAGCCTCGCCTGTTCGGGTGATCTGTCCGAGGGCGTTCTGGTTGATCCGGCTTATTCGACTGTAACCATTGGCGAAGTCACATCAGATGTCGGGTCGGCCGGGGGCGTGGTCGGGTTGCGCTTTGACCACAGCGGTGACCTTACCGTCACCAGCGACACCGGAGAGTTCGGGATCGTCGGTTCGGGCATAGGCTTGCACGCAATTCACCTGTCCAGCATCGGCGGTGAACACACCGCCACCCTGACACAGGTTGGCGACGTCACATCGGACGACGCTTCGGCGGCCTACGTCACCAGTTGGGGGGATGTATCTGTCGCTGTGACCGGCAATGTAAGCGGAAAGCAAAGCGCGATCGTTGCGCTTAGCATTGAACAAGAAGCCCTGGCGCAGCAAACGCCTCCGGTCGCCCAGACAACCGGCGTAACCGTCATCCAGACCGGCGATGTGATTTCCTATGAGGGAAGCGCAATCTATGCCCGTGCACCGGGCTTTGTCGATGTGACAGCGGATGGTGACATCACCGCCAAGCAGGACGCGATTTCGGCAAGCAACTTCGGAACCGGCCCTGAGGCGGTTGTCAGCGTTAAAACGTCGGGCACGATCATCTCGGGGATTGGGTCTGGTATAGTCGGGACCTCGAACCATAATGATGTGGTGATCGACAGTGCGTCGGAAATCGAAGCACAACTGGACGGTATCCGCGGCAGTAGCCTGGACGACACGGCTGGCGGGAATGTCGCCATTACCCAGACCGGCAAAATCATCGCCTATACCGGTGCCGGGATCTATGGTGCCTCAAACGACAAGGCTGTGACCGTCACCGCTACTGGCAACATCACGTCCGGCAGTCATGCAATCTGGGCAAAAAGCACCGGCGACGATGTGGGCGCGGATGTGACCGTGAACAGCACCGGCAATCTGACGTCGTACAATGACACCGGCATCAGTGCCGAGGCGATCAACAAGCGCGTAAGCGTGACTTCCGTTGGTGCCATTCAGGCCAAAACGGACGGCATCTACGGCCGCACCAGCGGCAACGATACGTTGTTCTCCAGCCTTACCGTTAATCAAACCGGCGCGATTGTCGCCTATGACGGTTACGGTGTGAACGCTGTTGCGGCAAAGACTTCTGTCGATGTCACTGTTACTGGCGCAATCACTTCGAAGAAATCCGGCATTGATGCCGTATCGACGGGCAGCGATGCCAATGCGTCGGTCGTTGTGAACCACAGCGGTGGCCAGATCACCAGCTATGACTTCCACGGGATCGAGGCATCGTCTTCGGCCACAAATGTCACCGTGATCAACGACAGCGAAATCCAGTCAAAGCTTGATGGCATTCACGCTACGATGACCGCAACCAATG
>JBIHZO010000349.1:0-4065 GCA_044231405.1 Cypionkella sp.
TGTTGCCGGCCCGACCAGCAGCAGCTCGGGCGGCTTGCTTGTTCTGCTTCTGCTCGGCATCACCGCTGCAGCGGTCATGGGCGGCGGCACCAGCGGCAGCAACGAAGAAACGATCCGCCCGGCTGAATAATTTCTGCTGAACCAAAGCATGCTTGCTTTGCCTGACGCCCGCGTTTTCGCGGGCGTCTTGTGTTGTGCCTTGTCGGCACTGTTTTGCCAAGGGCCTCAAATCAGCCCCCCGACTGCGGCCCCCCAATCCGCGGCCTTGCACCGTGCCTGGACGTCTCCCATATTTGCCCCAACCTCAACAGGAGTGACAAATATGGCGAACTTTCTGGATGGCGTACTGAGTGGCGTCAAAGAGCTGACCCAAGGCCAGGGCGCGGATGATCTTGCCGCAAAAGCCAAGGGCGCGTGGACCAGCCAGTCGACCTTGACCAAGGGTGCGATTGCGGGTGGATTGTTGGGCGTGCTGCTGTCCGGCGGCGCCCGGCGGCTGATCGGCTCCGGCGTAAAGGTGGGCGGTGCTGCTGTGATCGGCGGACTGGCTTACAAGGCCTACGAGGATTGGAAGGCCGGGAAATCCGCCGACGAACCCGATGATCTGGTCGCCCTGCCGCAGCCCGACGACCGGTTTTCGCCGCAAGACCCGGATGCCGCCGACAACCTGTCGATGCGCCTGCTGCAAGCCATGGTCGCTGCCGCAAAGGCCGATGGCCACATTACCCCACAAGAGCGTGCGCGCATCGCAGAGCAACTGCCGCGTTTGGGTTTGGGGGCTGAGGCACAGGCCCTGTTGGCCGAAGAACTGGACGCGCCGCTGGACTTTGCCCGGCTTGCCGGCCTTGCCACCACCGACGCAGAGGCCGCCGAGATTTATGCGGCCTCGCTGCTGGTCGTCGACCCCGATGCGCCGGCCGAAAAGGGCTATCTTGCGATGTTGGCGGCGCGGCTGAAGCTTGATTCCGGTCTGGTCGCGCATTTGCACGCCAAAGCCGCCGCCCTGGCCTAAGCCAAGAAGCGTTCGGCAGGTAAAGGGCAGCGCACGATAGGCAAAGGGCTGCGCACGATATACGCGGGTCGCTTATGCCGTGGATTTCCGCCTGTGGGAAACAGGTTGAAGGGTGTCCGTTTTAGACGGCCACCTCTATGCCCAACCCGCGCTGTCTGGCACGGGTGACGGCCATCGCAGCCACCGCCAGATCTTGCAGCCCAACCCCGGTTCCATCGAACAGCGTGACCTCGTCGGGCGTGCTGCGCCCCGGATGCCGCCCGATCAACACATCGCCCAGCGGCGTGATATGGTCTGCCCGCAGCAGTCCCGCCGCCACTGCATGCTGTGCCTCTCCGATGGTGACGGACTGCGCCACCTCGTCAGCGAACACGGTGGCCCGACCCAAGAGTGCAGGCTCGACCTCCTGTTTCCCCACTGTATCCGTCCCCATGCAGGCCAGATGCGTGCCGGGCCGGACTTGGGCGTTCAACAGCGAGGCCGCAGGTGATGACGTGATGGTGATGATGACATCCGCCACAGCCCCCAGCCGCTCTGGCGACACAGCTTCAAACGGCAAGCCAAGTTCGGCCGCAATCGCCCCCAGCTTGGGCAACATCTCGGGGTGCAGATTCCACGCCACAACCCGCTCAAATTGCCGCACCCGAGCGGCCGCGCGCAGTTGAAACCCGGCCTGATGGCCCGCACCCACAATGCCCAGCACCCGCGCATCGGGGCGCGCCAGACGGTCGATCGAAATCGCCGCTGCCGCCGCAGTGCGCAGCGCAGTCAACAGATTGCCCCCCACCATGGCCACTGGCACGCCGCTGTCGGGATCAAACAGGAACACGCTGGACTGATGGTTGATCATCCCGCGGCCCGCGTTGCCGGGAAAATATCCGCCCGCCTTCACCCCCAACTGCGCGCCGGCGCGGTCCAGCCCGGATTTGAACCCGTACTGCCGCCCTTCGCCCAAAGCCTCCCGCACCACCGGGAAGTTATAGGCATCGCCCCGCGCCACCGACGCAAAACAGCCCTCAATCGCCGCAAACGCATCCTCTGCCGACACCAGTTCCGCGATCAGCGCCTCGGGTAAGATAAGCATTTGCCAGTCCTTTTGTTTCACATTGGTTCCAATAACCCGGGGTTGGCCCGTGGTTTCGCCATTGGTTCAAGAAACCAATGGCTTGGGGGCTGGGCCCCGGCCTTGGCCGTCAATAGGCCTTGCCGCGCGCCGATACCGGCCAAACCACCTCGACCACACCGCCGCGCACGCCCACATACCAATCATGCACATTGCAGGTGGGGTCGCAGTGGCCCGGCACCAACCGCAGCTTGTCGTTGACGCGCAGGACGCCCATGGGGTCGTCGATCACGCCATGCTCGTCACTGCATTTGACATATTTCACATCCGTCCGCCCAAACACCACCGGCAGACCTGAATCCACCGATTGCGCCTTCAACCCCGCATCGACAATCGCTTTGTCTGCCTTGGCGTGGCTCATCACCGAGGTCAGGATGAACAGCGCGTTTTCCCATTCGCCGCGATCAATCCGTTGGCCGTTTTCATCCAATATCCGTCCATAATCGGCGTCCATGAAGGCATAGGACCCGCATTGCAGTTCGTTATAGACGCCGGAACCCGCCTCAAACTGATAGCTGCCAGTGCCACCACCGCCGACGATGTCGCAGTCCAAGCCAACGGCGCGCAGCCCCGTCACCGCGTCCGCCACCTGGGCTACCGCCAGATCAATCTTGGCCTTCCGATCCGCAAAGATATCCATGTGCTGCATCGCGCCCTGATAGGCCTGAATGCCGGCGAACTTCAGCCCCGCTGCCGCGTCAATCGCCTGGGCAATCGCGACCACTTCTGGCGTGGTCTTCACCCCGCAACGCCCCGCGCCGCAATCGATTTCCACCAGACATTCAATTGTGGTGCCATGCCGCACCGCCGCTGCCGACAGATCAGGTACATTGGCCAGATCATCGACGCAGACAATCGTCCGCGCACCCAGCAAGGGCAGTCGGGCCAACCGGTCAATCTTGGCCGGATCGCGCACCTGGTTTGACACCAAGACATCCTTGATGCCACCGCGCGCGAACACCTCAGCCTCGGAAACTTTTTGACAGCAGACCCCGCAAGACCCTCCCAGACTTTCCTGCAACAAAGCCACATCTACCGACTTGTGCATCTTGCCATGCACCCGATGGCGCATGCCATGGACGCGGGCATAGTCGCCCATCTTCTTGATATTGCGCTCTAATGCGTCCAGGTCCAGCACCAGGCAGGGCGTCTGGATATCTGCTTCGGCCATGCCGGGCAGGGCGGGAATGTCAAAGCCCACTTCCAGGCCGGTCAGGTTCACGGGTTTGTTCATCATACGCTCCTCAGCCCTGCATCCAGGGCAATTTGTCCAGATCCACGTTGCCGCCGGTGATGACCACACCCACGCGTTTGCCGCGGAACACATCCGGGTTGCGAAGGATGGCGGCCAAAGGCACGGCGCAAGACGGCTCCATCACGATCTTCATCCGCGTCCATGTCAGCTTCATCGCCTCGATGATCTCATGCTCCGAGGTGGTCAGAATATCTGTCACATGCCGCTGCACAAAGTGCCAAGTCAGGTCCTTCAACGGCACTTTCAGCCCATCCGCCACGGTTTCGGGCGCATCATCCGCGATGATATGGCCCGCGCGGAACGACCGCGCCGCATCGTCGGCCTGTTCCGGTTCCGCCGCGTAAATCTTCACCCCAGGCGCGATGGTGGACAGTGTCAGGCAGGTGCCCGAGATCATGCCGCCGCCGCCAATCGGCGCGATCACCGCATCCAGTCCCGGCACCTGTTGGTTCAACTCACGCGAGCAGGTGGCCTGCCCGGCGATCACCCTTGGATCATTGTAGGGATGCACAAATTCGGCACCGCTGCCCGCCATCACCTCGGCAAACACCGCCTCTCGCGAAGTGGTGGAGGGTTCACATTCCACCACCCGCCCGCCGTAGCCTGCGACGGCGTCCTTCTTGGCCTGCGGGGCGGTGCGCGGCCTCACCACGGTGCAGGGGCTGCCGCGCCGCC
>JBIHZO010000350.1:0-4063 GCA_044231405.1 Cypionkella sp.
GCCTTCATCGGCGTTGGTCCAGGCTTCCGCGTGGTGAACACGCCCGATATCGCTTGGCGCGTGCAGGCGGGTGTGGGCATCAGCTATCTTGAGGATGGTCTGGGTGACAGCGTCACCGAAACCGGTCTGATCGCGTCGTCTCGCTTTTTCTACAAGTTCACCGACACGATTTTTGCCAGCATGGACACCGACATCCTGAAGTCTGATGCCGCCCTGCGCATCAACAATGATCTTGGCGTGAACTTCAAAGTCACCGATGCGCTGCAAACGCGTGTAAGCTATCTGACCGAGTACAACGACAGCCGCGCGATCCGCTCGGACAACAAACTTGGCGTTTCCATGGTTTACGGTTTCTGATCCTATCTGCTCCTAGCCTTTTTCATAGACTGAGGGCGGTTCTTCCGCCCTCTTTTTTCATGAGAACCGGGTGCCAGCGGCGGTGAGGGTGGCGGGCCCGCAGCGGCCGTGACGGCGTGAATTTCCCGAGAGCCTGAGTGTTCAGGTTGGTCGCCAGGTAGCAAGACCAAGATCTTGCCAGAGCCAGCTCCCTCGGAGATGCTTATCGGCCACTGGAAAAGGGCCATTCACGAGAAGAGCAGAACCCGCCGCCTTTGAATGTAGGCGCTGTGGGCGCAGTTGGCAAGGCTTGCAGCGTGTTCACCTTTGGTTCATATTTTACCGATGGATATTGAACACCCTTTGCCCCCGATGCCCGGCCAGCGCCTTGCGCGCGGGGTCTGCCGCGCCTTGCGGCAATTCGATTTCGTCACCGTGGAAGAATTGGTGCCCACCCCCGGCCTGCGCGTCGATGTGATGGCTCTGGGGCCGAAGGGTCAGGTCTGGATCATTGAATGCAAGTCCAGCCGCGCCGATTACAGGGCCGATCAGAAATGGCAGGGCTATCTGGAATGGTGCGACCGTTTCTTCTGGGCGGTGGACGGTGATTTCCCGACCGATCTCTTGCCAGATGGGTCGGGCTTGATCATCGGCGATGCCTACGGCGCAGAAATCCTGCGCATGGGGCCGGACACGCCGCTGCCCGCCGCCCGTCGCAAGGTGATGATGCAGAAATTTGCCCGGCACGCGGCGTTGCGCTTGCAGGGCTACCGTGACCCCGGGGTGAGGGCGCTTATTCAGCAGACCGAAGCAGAGCGCCAGGACTGACGGATTAACGCTTTTTCTTCGGCTTGCCCCCATCCGCCATTGCCCGCGCTGCCTCGGCCGCCGCGCGCAACTCCTCGGCGATCTCGTCCGCCTCTTCGGGATCGAAATCCAGCGGCAGGTCGATGCCGCCATCCGCTTCGATGTAAATCCGCACCATGCCCTGATCGGTGGGGCCAATCTGGATGTTGGCGGCGGTGTCGCTTTGCTTGTCGATGCCCATGGCGCGGCTCCTTTATCTTTGCTTCGGCCTAACAAGAGTGCCAATCTTTGGCAATCCTGCCCTTGCAATCCGGAAGTCACGAGGGTAAATCCCCCTTGCGTGCCGCGTTAGCTCAGTTGGTTAGAGCGCTTGATTGTGGATCAAGAGGTCCCCCGTTCGAGCCGGGGACGTGGTACCATCCTTCTTTTTGAAGTTTTCCGTGCGCATGTTGGCTTGCTGCGCTGCAAAAGCCCTTTCTGGTGGACACAGCAGCCCTTGGCCCCGTGGCAACCCCAGAGTATGTTGGCCGTCTCAAGTGAAGGACGCCGCCATGACCCCAGACGCCACCCGCCGCATCACCCTTGTAATTGCTACAGAAATTGGCGCAACGGTGGCGCAGGTGATATCGGCTGTCACCCTGCTGGATGAAGGCGCCACAGTGCCTTTCATCGCGCGCTATCGCAAAGAGGTGACCGGCGGGTTGGATGACACCCAGTTGCGCAATCTGGCCGAAAGGCTGGTCTATCTGCGCGAGTTTGAGGCACGCCGCGCGGCGATTCTGGGTTCGATCTCTGATCAGGGCAAGCTGACCGACGCGCTGTCGACGGCATTGGCCCGCGCAACCACCAAGTCGGAACTGGAAGACATCTACCTGCCCTACAAGCCCAAACGCCGCACCCGCGCGATGATTGCGCGCGAAAACGGTCTGGGGCCGCTGGCCGAGGCGATTCTGGCTGACCGCAGTCTTGATCCGGCGATTTTGGCGAAAGCCTATGTCACCGAGGCGGTGGCCGATGTGAAAACCGCCCTGGAAGGCGCGCGCGATATTGTGGCCGAGGGGCTGGCCGAAGATGCCGCCCTGCTGGGCCGCTTGCGCAGCCATATGAAACAGGTGGCGCGGCTGTCGGCGAAGGGCGTTGCGGGCAAAGAGGCGGAAGGCGCAAAGTTCAGCGATTATTTTGCCCATAACGAGGCTTGGGCCGGTGCCCCCAGCCACCGCGTTCTGGCGATGCTGCGCGGGCAGAATGAAGGCTTTCTGACCGTCGATCTGCAGATTGACCCCGAAGCGCTGAAGGGCGAAAGCCCCGCCGAACGTGCTGCCGGAGCCGCGCTGAACGCCGCGGGGCGGGGTCCTGGCGATGGGTGGTTACGGGACGCGGCGTCCTGGGCGTGGCGGGTCAAGCTGAAAACCAGCCTGACGCTCGATCTGATGGCCGATCTGCGCGACCGCGCCGAGGTCGAGGCGATCAACGTTTTCGCCCGCAATCTGAAGGATTTGTTGCTGGCCGCCCCTGCCGGGGGCAAGGCCACGATGGGCCTTGATCCGGGCATCCGCACCGGGGTCAAGGTGGCCGTCGTCGATGGCACGGGCAAGGTTCTGGCGACGGACACGGTCTATCCGTTCCAGCCCAAGAACGATTTGCGCGGCGCTCAGGTGGCGATTGCGCAACTGATCGCGAAACATGGCGTCAAGCTGATTTCCATCGGCAACGGCACCGCCAGCCGCGAAACCGAAAAGATGGTGGCGGATTTGCTGGCCGTGTTGCCGGGCACGGAGAAGCCGATGAAGGTGATCGTGTCCGAGGCCGGGGCGTCGGTTTATTCGGCCTCCGAACTGGCGGCGAAAGAGTTTCCGGGGCTGGATGTGTCTTTGCGCGGTGCGGTGTCCATCGCGCGGCGTCTGCAAGACCCGCTGGCCGAATTGGTGAAAATCGAACCCAAGGCGATTGGCGTCGGGCAGTATCAGCACGACGTCGATCAGCACCGTCTGGGCCGCAGTCTTGAGGCCGTGGTGGAAGACGCCGTGAACGCCGTGGGGGTTGATCTGAACACCGCCTCCGCGCCCTTGCTGGCGCGGGTGTCGGGCGTGGGGCCGGGGCTGGCCGAGGCAATTGTCAACCACCGCGATGCCAACGGCCCTTTCGCGACCCGTCGCGAGTTGCTGAAAGTCGCGCGGCTGGGGCCGAAGGCTTTTGAACAGGCGGCTGGGTTTTTGCGCATCACCGGCGGCAAAGAGCCGCTGGACGCGAGTTCCGTCCACCCCGAGGCCTATGACGTGGCGCGCAAGATCATCGCGGCCTGTGGGCGCGACATTCGCGCGCTGATGGCCGATCCGGGAGCGCTTGGGGGCCTCGATCCGCGCAGCTTTGTCGATGCCAAATTCGGCCTGCCCACCGTGAAGGACATTCTGGCCGAATTGGAAAAGCCCGGTCGCGACCCGCGCCCCAGCTTCAAGACCGCCACCTTTGCGGATGGTGTGAACGATATCAAGGACCTGAAGCCCGGGATGCTGCTGGAAGGCACCGTCACCAATGTCGCGGCCTTTGGCGCCTTTGTCGATATTGGCGTGCATCAGGACGGGTTGGTGCATGTCAGCCAGTTGGCCGACAAGTTCGTGCGGGACCCGCATGAGGTGGTGAAGGCGGGTGATGTGGTGAAGGTGCGTGTGGTCGAGGTGGACGTTCCCCGCAAACGCATCGGCCTGACGATGAAGTCGGATTCCGCCGAAGCGCGCGAGCAGGTGCGCGAACGTGGGCCAGCGCCCGCCGTGCCGCGTGGCAAGCCTTTGCCGACATCGGCGGGGCCGGTGGGCGGGGGAAATGCCTTTGCAGATGCGTTGAAGGGGAAATTCAACGACCGGTGAGGGTGGATCGGAAGAGCGGGGGTTTCACATCCCCAAGATATTGGAATTTTTTGTGT
>JBIHZO010000351.1:0-4059 GCA_044231405.1 Cypionkella sp.
AGCCCAGTTTTTCTGCGGTCTTTTGCGCCAAGGCAAACACATTCTCTTCCTGCTTCTCCTTGGGCGCGCGCACGCCGATCCCCGTCAGCGGGATGCCTGCATTCATGGCCTTCAAGCCGGTGATCAAACCCGCCTGAGTGCCCGCCGAGCCCGTCGCCGTGACCAGATGGTCGATCAACAGGCTGCGGTCATTGGCCTGTCCAACCAATTCGAAGGCGCAGTTCACATAACCCAAGGCTCCGGTGGCATTCGATCCGCCACCCGGAATAAGATAGACCTTGCGACCTTGCGCTCGCAGCCTTTCGGCCACCATTTCCATCTCGGCCTGCATGTCCTTGCCGCCCGCCCGCTTGGATGTGGTCGCACCATGCAGATGGTCCAGCAGCACATTGCCATTCTCGTTGTAATTCGTCAGGTTCGACCCTGTGCGGTCTTCTAGCAGAATATGGCATCCCATGCCCAATTTGGCTGCAAATGCCGCGGTCTGGCGCGCATGGTTCGACTGTGTCGCGCCTTGGGTCATGACGGTATCCGCGCCCATAGCCAAGGCTTCGGCCATCAGGAATTCCAACTTGCGTGTCTTGTTGCCACCCGTTGAAAGCCCGGTGCAGTCATCGCGTTTGATCCAGATTTCCGGCCCGCCCAATTCTTTGGAAAGGCGGTCCATCTTTTCCAAAGGGGTCGGAAGGTGAGCAAGATGAACGCGCGGGAAACGGGCGAGATGCATGGTTTATCCTTGTCTAACTTGTATTCTTCGACACTCACACAGTTTGATTGATCTGGCCAATGCGAAATTCCAAATGTATCATGCGGTATCTGCAAGTTGTGAGGCGCGATGCGGCTGGAGTGGTTGGAAGACATTTTGGCAATCGCTGAAACCGGCTCATTCATCGGCGCGGCCGAACGTCGCCGGTTGACCCAATCGGCCTTCTCCCGCAGGGTACAGCAGATTGAGCACTATGTCGGTGTTGAACTCTTCGACCGCGGTCACAAGCCGATCAGGCTGAAACCTACAACGCTTGCACAAAGTGAGCAGATCTTGCTTTTGGCGACCGGGCTGCGGCAACTGCTGGTCGATCTGCGGCGGGGCGAGCGGATGACAGGCAATAAGGTGGTGGTTGCCTGCCAACATTCCCTGACCACAATGCGCATCCCGTCAATCTTGCAGCATCTGCATTCTCAGCTTGACAGCATCCAGGTTCGGCTGCGGTCCGCGAACCTGGACGAATGCACCGGCCTGTTGTTGTCGCGGCAGGCCGATATCGCAATCGTCTATCAGCATGCCGAGGAAGCCACTGAATTTAATGCTGACTTTCTTGAAGTGATCACCATTGGCACCGATCGCCTGATTCCGGTGTTCAAGACGGCCTTGCACGACATCGCGGTCAACAGTGCAGGGCACAAGGATATCCCCTACATCGCCTATCCGGCTGACGTGTTTTTCGGCAAGGTCATGGAACGCAAAATTCTGCCCTTCGTCGACGTGGGCGTACACTATGTGCCGAAGGTGGAAACGGCATTGACGCTTGCTGCGGTGGAAATGGCGGCGGCGGGACTCGGGGTTGCCTGGGTGCCGGAATCTCTGGCCCTTGGCCGCATTTCCGCAGGTTTGCTGTTTTCTTTGGCGGCCGATCTTCCGACCTGTGACCTGCAGGTGGTGGCGATGCGGTTGCAGGGAAATCTCAGTTTGGCCGGAACGGTGTTCTGGTCGCAACTTCTGGCGCTGTATGGCAGGCCACTTGCCTAAGGCATTGCCGCAGTCGCGATCCGCGCCCCAAATCCACCACCGGCGATCAAGCTCCACATTTCAGCGCTGCGCCTTGGCACATTCCGCGCGCATCCCTTCGGATTTGAAAGCGGCCCCCGATCAACGGGAACCGCCAGTTTTTTGGAATTTGATTATTGCAGGTCTCTGGCCCGCTCGGCGTCCACAATCGCCTGCGCCGCCATGATCGAGGCGTCGAAGGAGGTCAGCACTTCGGTGCCGCCTTTGACGTTGGTCTTGAACCAGTCCATCACCGGGGCAACGGCGGTTTTGAACGCGGCCTTTTCATCGGCTGTCGGCACATAGACCTCGCCGCCGGCGGTTTTGAAGTCGGCGTAAGCCTGAATTTCCTTACGCTTGGGGCTGGCAAAGGTGGCCTGTTGCAGGGCTGCAAACCCATCGACCACAATCTGCTTCTGGGCGTCGGTCAAGGCTGCAAAGCGGTCCTGACCCATCCACCAGAACGCGCCCATGTAGGAATGGCCGTCCAGCGTCAGGTATTTCACGCCTGCGTCGGTGAATTTCATCGACATGATGTCGGTGATGCCATTGGCCGTGCCTTCGACCACACCGGTTTGCAGCGAGGTGAACAGTTCCGGCCACGGAATTGGCGTCGGTGCCGCCCCCAAGGTGGTGGCCAGGAACTGCGGCAGATCGGCGGGCACGGTGCGCATCTTCAGGCCCGCAAGATCGGCCGGGGCCGCCACGCGTTGCTTGGTGTTGGCATAATTGCGCCAGCCGCCGGTGTTGCCAATGGTCATCAGGCGGATCTTGTTGCCCGAGTCCGCCATCGCCATGCCGCGCAGGGTCTTGGTGAAATCGGTCTGGGTCAAGACCGCCTCGGCCACGCGGTCATCCGACATCAGGTAAGGCAGGTCGAGCACCTGAATATAGGGGAACAACCCGGCAGCGCCGCCCGAAGTGGAGATGTAGATGTCGATCGAGCCATCGGCGACACCCGCCAGACATTCATCGCCCTTGGCACACAACTGGGTGCCCACGAAGAGTTCCACCTTGATCGCACCGTTCGAGGCGTTCTCGACATAGTTCTTGAACACGACAAGACCGTCGTAATCCTCGTCCGTCTCGTTCGAGTTGGCGGTGGCGCGCAGGGTAATATCTTGCGCAAAGGCCACGCTGGCGGACCCCGCCAGCAGTGCGGCCATGACGGCCGATTTCAGTGTTTTCATCAACATGGTCTTCTCCCTTGGTTTTGGTTGTTATCAGGTCAGTCAACAAATCCGGCCAAACGCGGCAGGGTCAGCGATATTGCGGGGATGTAGGTGATCAGAAGGATCACCAGAAACTCGACCGCCAGAAACGGCAGCACGGCACGGGCGATGGTCTCCACACGCAGTCCCGACACCGCCGACGTGGCAAACAGAACCAGCCCCATCGGCGGGGTCAGCAATCCCACCGTCAGGTTCACAACCATCACCACCGCAAAATGGACCGGATCGACGCCCAACTGGGTGAAGATCGGCGCAAGAATGGGGCCAAGGATGATGATCGCGGGGCCAGCGTCCAGAAACATGCCGACGATGAACAACAGGATATTGACCAACAGCAGCAACAGCAGCGGGTTTTCCGTGATGCCCAGCAGCCCGGCGGCCAGAAGTTCCGGGGTGTGGGCCAGCGCCGCCACGGTCTTGAACGCCATGGCCGCCCCCACCAACAGCATCACCACCGAAGACGTGATCCCCGCCCGCGTCAGAACGCCGGGAATATCGGCCCAGGTCAGGGTTTTCAGCAAGAACAGCGAGATGAAAAAGCTGTAGCCCACGGTAACGGCAGCGGCTTCGGTCGGCGTAAACACCCCGGTCAGGATGCCCCCCATCAATAAAATGGGCGTCAGCAGCGGCCAGAATGCGGCTTTGCCCGCGCGCCCTGCCTCGCGCCAACTGGCGCGCGGCAGGGCGGCGGGCAGTTTGTAGCGGTCGGCCATCAGCTTGATCGTGATCATCAGGGCGATGCCAATCAGCACGCCCGGTACGATCCCGGCCAGAAACAGCGCGGCCACGCTTTCGCCCATGACATAGGCGTAGATGATCATGATGCCCGACGGCGGAATGATCGGCCCGATGATGGCGCTGGCAGCGGTGATGGCGGCGGCAAAGGGCTTGGGATAACCCTTGGCCTCCATCTGCGGGATGATGATCGACCCAAGCGCCGAGACATCGGCCACGGCAGAGCCGGAAATTCCGGCGAACAGCATGGAATCGACGACATTCACCTGCGCCAACCCAGCCCGGAAATGCCCGACCATCGCCTGCGCAAATCCCACGATCCGCGCC
>JBIHZO010000352.1:0-4056 GCA_044231405.1 Cypionkella sp.
CAAACCGACGGGCCGTGTCGTGCTGGCGCGGGCTGCGGCGATTTATGCGGACGCCTACGCTTTGCCCGATGGGCGTCTTCCGGCGACATTTGAAATCATTTGCCTGACCGGATGGGCGGCGCATGACACGCAGCAAAAGCCGATGCGCCCCGGATCGGCCTCGGCAAGGCTGGCGGATGCGCTGAATGCCGCAGAACTGCCGTTGCCGGATAAGAACGGTTGACCCCGCTGCGCGGCGCGTTATTTCGAGGGTAAGAAATAAGGACAAGCCAATGACAGACGTAGCGCCCGGCACTGGCCGCCTTGCCCATGCCCCGGCCACCCATCCGGTGGTCAAACGCCCCAAGATCGGCGTGCTGTTGGCCAATCTTGGCACGCCAGACGGCTATGACTACTGGTCGATGCGGCGCTATCTGAACGAATTTTTGTCAGACAAGCGCGTGGTCGATATTGCCGACTGGAAATGGCAGCCGCTGCTGCAGCTGATCATTCTGACCAAGAGGCCCTTCACCAGCGGCGCGAATTACAAGCTGATCTGGAATCACGAAAAGAACGAAAGCCCGCTGCTGACGATCACCAAGGATCAGACTGCGGCGATCGCGGCGGCAATCGCAGGACGGCATGGCGACGAGATCATGGTGGATTTCGCAATGCGCTATGGCAATCCGTCAACGGCATCCAAGGTGCAGGCGATGGTGGCGGCGGGCTGTGAGAAGGTTTTGTTCTTTCCGTTGTACCCCCATTATGCCGGGGCCACCTCGGCCACTGCCAATGACGCGTTCTTTGCCGCCCTGACGAAGGAAAAGCGCCAGCCCGCCGCGCGCACGGTGCCGGAATACTTCGCCCACCCCGCCTACATCGATGCCTTGGCGCAATCGGTGGAACGGGCCTATGCGGCGCTGGACCACCGGCCCGATGTGCTGGTGGCCAGCTATCACGGCATGCCGCAGCGCTATTTGATGGAGGGCGACCCCTATCATTGCCAGTGCGCCAAAACCTCACGCTTGCTGCGGGAACGTTTGGGCTGGGAGAAGGGCGCGATTGACACGACGTTCCAGTCGGTCTTTGGCCGCGAGGTTTGGCTGAAGCCCTACACAGTGGAGCATGTGGCCGAACTGGCAAAGGCGGGGAAAAAGCGCATTGCGGTGATGGCCCCGGCGTTTTCGGCGGACTGCATAGAGACGCTGGAAGAAATCAACGGCGAAATCCGCGAGGCTTTTGAGCACGCGGGCGGAGAAGAGTTCACCTATATTCCATGTCTGAACGATGACTCAGCGCATATTGCAGCACTGGTGCAGGTGATCGAGGAAAACTTGGCTGGCTGGATATGATGGGGTCGGCGAGGGGCAAAGCCCCCGCCGGAAACCAGTCGCAATCAACCGTCGATCGTTGGTGTTCCGTTGGAGCTTGAGGCGATCGCAGCCACGATCAAGAGCAGCAGCAACGGCACAATGATGCCTCCGGCCGACGACGACGTGGCCGCAGCAACGACTTCTTCTTCCATGATCGGCTCGACAACGCCGCCAGCGAAAGCCGTGGTTGCGGCCAGGGAGAGCGCCGCAGCGAGTGCAATTTTTTTCATGAGTCATTCCTTCGGTGTTCTGTTGGGGCGTTCTGCCCTGAGTTGCGTTTCCATTAGTGCGAGCCGAAGCCCAAAGCCCTGACTATTGGCTTTGGTCGTTCAGGTTTGGGCCAGACTGACCCTGCGATTACCTCGGGCTGGGCGAATTGCTGGTCGCGACGGCGACAACGATCAAAAGCAACAGCAGTGGTACGATAATGCCGCCGGCTGATGACGAAGTGGCCGCAGCGACAACTTCTTCTTCCATGATGGGTTCAACAACGCCCCCGGCAAAGGCGGTTGTTGCGGCAAGCGAAAGGGCGGCGGCAAGGGCAATCTTTTTCATCATCTTCTCCAAGCGGGTTTACTTGGAGTCAGTTTGAAAAAAAGCGGCGCAAAATACAAGCTTTTGTGATGTGCGTGACCGCCAAAAGCGGTGCCAAACAGCGAAAAATCATGCGGTTTGGGTTGCGGGAGCTGCAAATTCATCGAAAATGCCGCGCGGTCACTGCCGACAAGGCAAAATAAAAGGACGGCAGATTGCTCTGCCGCCCTTCTAAAGTTCAGCTTAGATCAGTTTGCCGAAACAGCAGCAGCAACGATCAGAAGCAGCAGCAGCGGGACAATGATGCCACCGGCCGACGACGAGGTCGAAGCAGCAACAACTGCCTCTTCCATCACCGGCTCAGCAACGCCACCAGCGAAAGCGGTGGAAGCAGCAACCGACAAAGCGGCAGCAAGAGCGATCTTTTTCATGTTTTATCTCCAGTTTTCTGCATGACGCCTGTATTCGCAGAGGCGACGACACGCACCCAAGACTATTCCTCGTACCGCTTCCTAGACCGCCTAGCCTGTGGTTTGCAATGCGCGCCGCACCCTATGGACAGCGCTGCGCCGCTATGTCGTCAAATTAGCAACACCTGTGTGCCCACTTTTGTCAGGGCAAACAGTTCTTGAATATGTTCGTTGTACAGACCGACACATCCATTCGACGAGCGGCGGCCAATCTTGCGCGTGTCATGGGTGCCGTGGATCCGGTAATAGGTCCAGCTGAGGTACAGCGCGTGGGTTCCCAGCGGGTTCTCGGGCGAGCCGCCCTCTACCACCTCGGGCCACTCCGGATTGCGTTCGCGCATCGAGGGTGTGGGACGCCATTGCGGAGCCACAACCTTTTGAACAACTTCGGTTTTACCCTTGCGCGTCAGATCATCGGACAGCGGCACAGAGGTCGGGTAAAGCTTGTAAACCGACTGATCCTCGGACCAGAAATGCAACGCGCGCGAGGTGATGTCGACCAGAACCGCACCATTGCGGGTGTTGTCGAAATACTGCCGCCAATCCAGCATGCGAAAGCTGGAAATGTTGTTGCGCACGCCGCCTCGCGCCGGAACATCGGCCTCGGTTGTTTCCACCTGAGCCATCGCGGGCAGCGCCGCTGCGGACACCAGACCCGCCGCACCAGCCACAAACAAGCGCCGATTAAGCCGCAATTTGTCGCGTGTCATAATGTGATCTCCTTCACCGTGGCGCCGACCCGGGGCGGTTGTCCGCTGTTTTCCCTGACACCTGCTCTGAGGGGCTTTTACAGGCAACCGCGATGCGCCGCAAATCAAAGCCGCGTCAGTAGGCGGTCAGCCGCAGAGTTGCACAGTGGGGTTTGAATCCCGGCACGGCTTTGGATAAAGACGTGCGATCAAGAGGCCATTTGTGGGTCTTGGCTGGGGTAAAGACAGATGAACAGACGGACAGTGCTTGTTGTTGGTGGGACTGCGATGCTTTTGGCGTCTTGCGGGATAAGCTCGGCACCGCCTATGGGGTCGGATGGTCAGCCTTTGCCGCAAGTTTACAAGATCAACGCCGCAAATGAGGCGCGGATTCCGTATCGGCTGTTGGATTCGGTCAACACGTTGCGTGGGGCAAAGGGCTTGCAGCCTTTGGCATTCAACGCAGCGCTGAACGCGGCCGCGCTGACCCATTGCCGCGATATGTCGGTGCAGAATCGTCCGTGGCACTTTGGGTCCGACGGATCGTCACCGCTGCTGCGCACCCAGCGTGTGGGCTACACCGGGCGGTTTCTGGGAGAGTTGATTTCGGAAACCTATCAGACCGAGCTGGAAACCCTGTCGGCCTGGATGGCACAACCAGATACCCGCGATGTGGTGCTTGACCCCGCCGCCCGCGAAATGGGCTTTGCCTGGTATCAGGAAGAGAATGGCAAGATCTGGTGGACGTTGATGACCGGCGGCTGACGCCCGAAGGGGCCACCTGGCCCCTTTTTCTTGACGATTACCGCAGGATGAAGATCGGGGTTCCCGGCTTGACCATCGAGTAGATCTGCTCGATCTGCCTGTCGGTCACGGCGATGCAACCGGCCGTCCAATCCCGCTTGGTGGTTTTGTAAAGCGGCCCCCCATGAATGAAGATGTCGCCACCCGGAGGCTTTCCCATCGCCGCAGCCGTCACGCGGTCTTCGGTGTTGGGATAGCTGATGCCCA
>JBIHZO010000354.1:0-4054 GCA_044231405.1 Cypionkella sp.
GTCCGTCGCGGCGTCCGAGGTGAATATCCCCGGCGCCGATGGCGACCTGACGGCGATGGAGGGGCATGCCCCCACCATCACCACCCTGCGCCCCGGCATTCTGCGCGCACATGCCGCAGATGGGGTAAAGTCCTATGTTGTCACCGGCGGCTTCGCCGAAATCTCGGCGACTGGCGTTTCGGTTCTGGCCGAACGCGCCGTTCCTGTGGATGAAATCACCCCAGCGGTGATGGATGCCCTGGTGGCCGACGCCTGCGAAGCAGCGGCTGTGTCTGCTGACAAGGACGCTGCCGACAAAATCGTGGCCGATCTGATGGCCATGCGTGCGGCAGCAGGGCAGTAATTTTGGATGTTTCAGGAAAAGGCCCCGGTTCTCCGGGGCCTTTTTCATTTCAAGTCCTTTTCTTGCCCAGATTGGCCGCTAGGCTGAAACAATCGTAAACAGGTGGCCATGAAACGCATTTCCTCATCCTCGGTCGGAATTCAACAGGGCAACCGCGTCCTGTTTTCCGATTTTGCCGATGGCGGGGTGATGTGGACCGGGCAGGGCGACCGTGAAAGCCGCCATGTGATCAAATTCAAGGAGCCGTTCACGGAAGTGCCTTCTGTGATGACCTCGATCAGCATGTGGGACACCGATCACAAGCACAACGCCCGCGCCGACATCTCGGCCGAGAATATCACGGAAACAGGTTTTCATCTGGTGTTCAGGACCTGGGGCGACACCCGCATTGCGCGGGTGCGGGCCGACTGGATGGCGATCGGTCCGGTACAAAGCGAAGACGACTGGCAGCTGTATTAAGTGCCAAAGTGTTAAGACTGTCTTAAAATGGAACGGTCAATTCATTGAAATAACAACATAAAAAAAAGGTCCCGAGTTGGGACCTTTGCAGGGCGGGGCCAGCCCCGCCACCACATGAAGCCCTCAGGGCCGCTGATACATACCCTCGTAAATCGGCACCAAAGTGTCCGTCTCGAACAGTGAGGACACCGACGTCCCGTTCCAGATGTTCAAGATCGCCTGCGCAAAGATCGGCGCTGTCGGGACAATCCGAATGTTCGGGCAAGCCTTCACAGCATCGGTCGGCTCGATCGAATCCGTGATCACCAGCGACTTCATCACCGAATTCGTGACCCGCTCCACCGCAGGGCCCGACAGCACCCCATGGGTTATATAGGAATGCACCTCTGTCGCCCCGTTCTGCATCAACACCTCTGCCGCCTTGCACAAAGTGCCGGCGGTGTCACAGATGTCGTCCACGATGATGCATTTCTTGCCCGCAACATTGCCGATCACGATCATCTCGGCAATCTCGCCAGCCTTTTCACGACGCTTGTCAACAATCGCCAGCGGCGCATTGATCCGCTTGGCCAACTCACGCGCCCGCGCCACACCGCCCACATCCGGCGACACGACCATCAGGTCCTGCATCTGGCCCTTGAAGTTATGCTCAATATCCAAGGCAAACACCGGGCTGGCGTAAAGGTTGTCCACCGGAATATCAAAGAAGCCCTGAATTTGCGCTGCGTGCAGATCCAGGGTCAGCACCCGGTCCACCCCGGCCTCGGCGATCATATTGGCCACCAGCTTGGCGGTGATCGGCGTCCGGGCCTTGGCGCGGCGGTCTTGGCGGGCATAGCCGAAATAGGGAATGACCGCCGTGATCCGGTTGGCCGAAGACCTCCGCAACGCGTCGGTCATGATCAGCAGTTCCATCAGGTTGTCATTGGCGGGGTTCGAGGTTGGCTGGATAATATACATATCCTCGCCGCGGACGTTCTCGAAGACCTCGACGAAAATCTCGGCATCGTTGAAGCGTTCGATCCGGGCATCGACAAGGTTCACGGACATGCCGCGATGCATCGACATCCGCCGGGCAATGGCCTTGGCAAGCGACAGGTTGGCGTTTCCGGAAATCAATTTGGGTTCGGTCATGGCGGGCATTTCTTTCTCCGGGGGCCAGATTCGGATCGTTGACTTCGCTTATCACCCGGCTAGGGTCTTGCAAACCATCCACGCCATAAGGGGCCATAAATGCCGCAGATCGACTACTTCTATGCAGCGATTTCGCCCTTCTGCTATCTGGCGGGCAACAGGCTGGAGGAAATTGCGGCGCAGCATGGAGCGACCATCCGCTATGTCCCGATCAACGCCCCGGCGTTGTTTCCGCGCACAGGCGGCCAGGTTCTGGCCGAACGCCATGACAGCCGCAAGACATACCGCTTGCAGGAATTGCGCCGCACTGCCGCAAAGCAGGGTGTCAAGCTTGACCTCAACCCGCTGTTTTTCCCGGTTAATCCCGCGCCCGCCTCTTACGCCATCATTGCGGCGGCATCGGTGGGCGGTGGCGATCTGCCCGGCCTTGTGCAGGCCTTTCCCCGCGCTGTCTGGGCCGAGGGCCGCAACATCGCCGAGGATGATGTGGTACGCGACATCCTGACTGCCCATGGCTTTGACCCCGCGATTGCCGACAAACACATGCTGATGGCCGCTGAAACCTACATGGCGAACCTTGAAGAGGCGGTGGCGCGTGGTGTATTCGGAGTGCCGTTCTATATCGTGGGAGACGAGCGGTTCTGGGGACAGGACCGGCTTGAAGACCTCGATCTGCACCTTGCCGGAAAGCTGTGAATGCCCGAAGATCATTTCCAACCCGCCCTGCCGCCGCACCGTGTCTGGGTCAAGGGCGCGCGCCCGGCTCTGGCGCTGCATTGCTCTTTGGCCCATGCCGGTGCCTGGGGGCCGCTGGCCGAGCAGTTGGATGGCGTGACACTCACCGCCACCGATCAGCCTGGCCATGGTCGCGCCGCTGACTGGGATGGCCAGTCTGATCTGCACGGTATAACCACCCATGCCAGCATCGCGATGGCCGAATACTTGGGCCAAGGCGCGCCAATTGATCTGTTTGGCCATTCTTTTGGTGGCACCGTCGCCCTGCGCGTGGCTCTGGAGCGTCCCGATCTGGTGCGCAGTCTGACGCTGGTGGAACCGGTGATCTTCGCCGCCGCCCGCTCTGCCGAGCATCCGGCCTACACGCCCTTCCGCATCTCGCATCTGGAGTTTGCGGCGCTGGTGCGGGCGGGGCAGCGCGAACAGGCGGCGGCGCTGTTTCACAGCCATTGGGGCAACGGTGCCGCTTTTGCCGATCTGCCCGAGAAAACCCGCGCCTACATGGTGGACCGCATCCATTTCATCGTGGCGCAGAACCCGGTTCTGCTGGACGATGCCGCGGGTCTGTTGCGCTATATGGGGCTGGAAGCATTGGGGATTCCGGTGTTGCTCATCGACGGAGCCGACAGTCCGCCCATCATCCACGCCGTACATGACGAACTGTCCCGGCGACTGCCGCAGGTGCAGCGCCTGTCAGTGCCTGAGGCGGCGCACATGGTGTCGATCACCCACGCCGCCGTTGTGGCCCCGGTCGTGCAGGCGCATCTGAACGCCTGTTAGCCGCGCAGGGCCTGCACAAAGGCGTCCACGTCAGCCTCTGTCGTGCTCCATGATGTGACCAGCCTTGCGCCTTCGCGGCCCTCTGATGCGGGCATGTCGTAGTAGTTGGCCCCTGCCGCCCGCAGTCTTGCATGTCTGCCCAGGGCCCACTCGGGAAACATCATATTCGCCTGCGCAAGGTGTTTCAGAGCCACGTCGGGAGCCTCGGCGATGCCCTTGGCAAGCCGCGCGCCCATCGCGTTGGCCCGTGCCGCCAGCCGCAGCCACAAGTCGCCTTGCAAATACGCCTCCATCTGCGCCGACAAATAGCGGTGCTTGGACAGCAAATGCCCACCCCGCTTGCGCCGGAGTTCAAACTCCCACGCCTTTGCCGGGTCGAAGAACACCACCGCCTCAACCCCCAGACAGCCATTCTTGGTGCCGCCAAAAGACACGACGTCGATGCCCGCCCGCCACGTCATTTCGGCCGACGTGGCTCCGGTGGCCACCAACGCATTGGCAAAACGCGCGCCGTCCAGGTGGCAGGGCAGCCCTTTGGACTTGGCAACAGCGGTCAAAGCGGCGACCTCGGCGGGGGTGTAAACCGTGCCCGCTTCGGTCACA
>JBIHZO010000353.1:0-4054 GCA_044231405.1 Cypionkella sp.
GCTGCCTGCGGGATCAGGTCGGGGTTGTCGACAGCCGCCATCACCTGCGCCATGCTTCCGGGGCGCAAAGACGGATCGGGCTGCAACATCCACGACAAAAGCGGCACCAAACTGGCATCAACCCCGGTCAGATCGGGCACCGAAGAGCGCTTGCCCACGGCATCGACAATAGACGCGCCCATCGGCAGCACTTCGCCCTTGCTGGCCGCTGCCGTCACCAAAGCCAGCGAATAGATGTCCGACCGCCCATCGACATGGCCGCCAAAGGCGCCCAATTGCTCGGGTGCCACCCAGTTGAACTTGCCCGCGAACTGCCCCTGCAGCAGCGTGCCCGCGCCCATCGCGGTGGATTTCGCGATGCCAAAGTCGATCAGCTTGGCATGTTCAACATTGCCATCCTCAAGGATCACGTTGTCCGGCGACAGATCGCGGTGAACCACCCCGGCCCGGTGTGCCTTGTCCAACCCCGAGGCGACTCGGCGCAGCATCATCCGCACATCATCGGCGGGCATCGGCCCCTGTTCGATGCGATCGGACATCGCCGTGCCCGACACGAATTCCATCACCATGCAGGGACGGCCAATCGTCGGGTCCACGGTGAAGACATGATAGCGCACGATCGCGTCATGGTTCAACCGCGACAGCGTCGTCGATTCTTTCTGGAACAGCGCCACGATCTTGGGGTCATGCGCCAAAGACGGCAACACGATCTTGATCGCGACAGGCTCGCCGTTGTGGATGTTGCGGCCCCTGTAAACTTCGCCCATGCCACCCGAGTTGATCAGCTTTTCAATCTCGTAGGTGCCCATGATCAGGGTGCCGGATGTCACCGTCGTCGCAGGTTTGGATCCACCGCCGGCAGAAACACCCATGCCCGTGGGCACCGGTGGCGGGGTGGAAGTGCCGGGTTTTGAAGGTTCATTCGTCATGGCTCAGATGCCCACTTGCCATTCGTCGCCAGCATGCGCTGCGCGATGTGTCTCTTGTGCCGCCCCATATGGGCTTGGCTGAACAGCAGCCCGGTCGCGGCATCTCACCACAACCACGGTCACATTGTCCTTCGCCCCGCGCTCCAACGTCATTTGCACCAGCGCGTCGCAAGCCTCTTGCGCGCCCATCCGTGCCAAAGCCTCGGCCATTTCGTGATCTTCGACATGCTCGGTCAAGCCGTCCGAACACAGCAAAAACGTGTCTCCACCGACCAGAACGCCTGATCGTTCATCTGTCATCGGCATTTCATGCACACCGATCGCCCGCGTGATCACATTGCGGCGCGGCCATGTGGCGGCCTGATCCTGGGTGATTGCCCCGGTGCGCAGCAGCTCATTGACCTCGGTGTGGTCCACCGTCACCTGGGCAAACTGACCTTGGCGCAGCAGATAAATCCGGCTGTCCCCCGACCAGATGCAGGCGAAATGGCGGTCAAACGACAGAAGACCGACCAGGGTTGCCCCCACCGTCGCGCCGTTCAGCCGCGCTGACTGCGCCTGAATGGTCTGATGCGCCCGCAAGATCCGGTCCATGAAGCGTGCCTGCAGATCGGGGGCCGACACCGGCCGTCCCACCGAGGCCACGCTTTCCACAATCGCCCGGCTGGCAAAATCACCAGCGTGATGCCCGCCCATGCCGTCGGCCACCACCCAGACACCCGAGTCTGCCAAGGTCAGGTAACTGTCTTCATTGTGGTCGCGCACGCGCCCCGTATCCGATGTGGCACCGGTTTCAAATTCAAAGGGAGCTTCTAACATCCATCCTCCCGCAAAATGCCTTTGAGGGGCAGCTTAGGCGCAAAAGATCGGTCCTGCCTAGTCATTGCCCGCATGCCCTCGAAAAAACCACGCCAGAACCTCGCCCGAGGGCAGACCCGGCCCCGCCCAGACCTGTGACCAAAGCACGCGCGGGGCAGGGGCGGCATAGGCCAAAGGGGCGATTTCTGCCACTTCCACGCTGCCCGCTTCAGGTGGTGCGAACAGGCTGAAACCCTCTGGAGCCGCATCAAACGGCGAGTCGTCGGGCTCGGGCAGATGCGCAAATCCCCAAGGATCAGATTCCGGCACGAAAGGGGCTTCCCCCTCGGCGGTTGGCTCATCCGCGACGGCCAGCCCCATTTCGGGCGCGTCAGCTGCGGGCAAAGCTTCGGCAATCTCGGCCGCACCCTTGACCATTTCGGGCGACCCTGCCACCCACCAATAACTGCGCCCTTCACTGGCGCGGCGGTGGTCGGTCATCGCGATATCGGCCAATAGACTGCCCACATCCCCCCCGGGACGCACGGCCCAGAACGCTGCAGGCCCCGGCGTCGGATCGGTCAGCGCCACCAAGGGCGCACCCATCAGCAAGTCGGCTGGCCCTCCCAGATCCCCCTGCGCCAGAATCGCCGACAGGTGTGCGCAGGCCTCATCGTACCAGGTCTGATCGGCGTCGATCACCGGTGGCGGCAAGGCTGTTCCGGCATCCCCCAAAGCCAGCAGAACCAGCGGAAACCGCCGCCCCACCCGGTCCTGCGAGGGCGCGATCACCCCGGCCACAGGCACGCCCCAAATCCCTTCGCCCAGCCGGAACCGCAACATCGGCGCGCCCGGCCAGACTGTCTGCCATTCCGCCCCCAACACCTCGCGGGCCTGCCCCAGAACCGTATCGAGCCAGCCCTCCAGCAACGGCTTCAACGCCCCCGGAATTCCATGCTCCACAAAATCACCCTTGGCCGGGTGCTTGCCGTAAACCGCCAGCGTCATGGCATCACAACCCGGTCGGGCAGCGGAATTCCCGCAGCTCCGCCATGTTGAACGGATTGACCAACGCGTTCACCCGCACCTCGTAGGTGATGTTGCGCCCGCCGATCACATAGCTGACCTGCATCACGTCGCCCACCTGACGCGGGTTGCCATTGCGCAGAAATTCCAGAAACGCCCAAGGCCCCTGGAACAGGATCTGACTTTCGCGGTTGCTCATTTCCGGCAGCAGCTGCAGCTGCGTGTTGCCCCCACCCCCCGGCCAGGTGATCGTGACCGGAGTGTTCCCCACCTTGCGCATCTGGATCGGCTGATCATCGACCACCAGCACCGATTGCTTGATGCGGTCATGCGCCGCCGTCTGGTTCACCGTGACCTCAAGCGCCACCGTCGGGCTGCGCCCCGGGAAGAACGCGTCGCGGATCGCTGCCGCGTGCTGAAACTGTCGCAGGGTTTGCAGGCTGAGCCTGTCTGCCAGCGGGCTGTCGTCGCGCCATGTCCAGTCGCCTGCGCCCATATTGGCATGCACCGCCAGATTGGTATTGAAGAACCGGTCCAGCACCCCATCGGGCGCAAACAGCTGCGCAAATTCCGACAACGGCACCTGCCGCGCCGGGCTTTTCGAAAACGGATAGCGCCCGTCCACGATGTTGCTGCACACCGATGCCACCTGCGACGTCAGCTCCGCGTTGATCTGCGCGATGGTTGTCGCCGCCGCGCTGCCCTCAAAATCCTCAACCGTTTCATTGACCATCCGCGACAACTCGGGTGGCAAGCGGGACGCCGCCGTGCGCAACTGCCCGATCAGTGCCGGTATCTGAGCGCCCGCCTGTTCCTGATTGAACCCGGCGGCAATCACCAACCCCTGTTGAATCGCACCAAAGCTGGACAGCAACCCGTCAATCGGTCGCTGCCCCGGAGCGCCCTCCACCAGCAGATGGTACTCGGCAAATTGCGCCTCAATATCCGCGCCGGGGATGATCGGGGCCGCCCCGCCGCCCGCCACGCCCGCCCGTTTTTGCGACTTGCCCGCCGCCAGCGCCAAATCAAGCCCGATCCGCTGCAACCCGCTGATCCGCGATGTCACCATGTTCGTAAGCTGATCTCCCGCCTCGCCCAAGGCTTCGGCGGTGCCCTCGGCGTCGGCCACAACGCCATCCAGACCACCCTCGGCCACCGGGGCCTGCGTCAGCCGAGTTTCTGCCGCGATCCCCTCCACCAGCTTCAGGATCGGGGATGTCGCAGGCGACGACGCCGCGCCCAAGGCCTGATACACCGGCTTGTCTGCCGCCATCGGGGCCAGCTTGATATTGGAAAGCACC
>JBIHZO010000355.1:0-4044 GCA_044231405.1 Cypionkella sp.
CAAGGCATCCAGCGCGGTGGCGATCTGGCGCTTTTCAGCGGTGGAGAATTGCACGCCTTGGGTCTGCTGACCATCGCGCAGGGTGGTGTCGAAGAGATAGAGGCGGTCTTTCATCCGACCACTCCCCAAGCGCAACATAGGGCTGCGAACGACACGCCGGGGTGGGAGAGGCACTGCCGTGCCCGCCCCGAGCGGGCGTGTCGTGCGCGGCCCGGAGGCTTTGGCCTCCGGACGGTGAGCAGGTCGTGGAGGATCATAGCAGGTTCTCCAGTTTAGAGCGGTCGAAGTTACCCTTGAGCTTCGCGATTGCACCCTGTCCTACGGTTTGATTGGTCGCCTGCAACTCAACTCCTGCTTCCGCAGCCTTCTTCTTAAGACCGTCAGCAGCGTTGAAGTCCCGCTCTTGGCGCAGAACCGCCCACCTCGAAGCAACCCGGTCGGCGAGCCGATAGTCGTCTTCGTTGCGTGGCCCCCATCCGATTGCCCCTACTGTTAGAGAAAAATTGAGTAGCCCCATCAGTCGCGCACTTGCCAATAGCTTGGCACCTTCACCAGATTTTCGCAGCGCATGAAGTCGAGCCAAAGCCAAGGAAGTATTCAAATCGTCGGACAACGCCTCGACGACCTCTATATCTGGATCAACTGCCTCTACGCCGTGAGTGACCTCTAAGAAGCCAAGCAGTGCCTCCTCCGCCTGCTCCGCCTTCTCCTTCGTCCAATCCATCGGCTTGGAATAATGCGTGCTCAGATACACAAATCTAATCACTTCCCCCGGCACGCCCTGATCCAGCAAATCCCGCACCGTGAAGAAATTGCCCAAGCTCTTGGACATCTTCTTGCCCTCAACCTGCAGCATTTCATTGTGCATCCACACCCGTGCGAAACTTGCCTCGGGATGGGCGCAGCAGCTTTGCGCGATCTCATTCTCATGATGCGGGAATTGCAGGTCCAAGCCGCCGCCGTGGATATCAAACGACGGCCCCAGCAATTCATAGCTCATGGCAGAACATTCGATATGCCAGCCCGGGCGCCCGCGGCCCCAAGGCGAACTCCAGCCCGGCTCATCCCCCGAGGACGGCTTCCACAGCACGAAATCCATCGGGTCGCGCTTGTTGTTGGCCACTTCCACCCGCGCGCCAGCGATCATGTCATCGACAGAGCGGCCAGACAGCTTGCCATAATCCTTGTACGAACGTACGGAAAACAGGACGTGGCGCGGATCGGTGGCCGCATCATAGACCGCAGGCGCGTCGGCGCGGTCCTCGACATAGGCATGGCCCTTGGCGATCAGATCGGAAATCATTGCCACCATCGGCCCGATGTATTCCGTCGCGCGCGGCTCATGGTTGGGCCGCAGCGCACCCAAAGCGTCCATGTCATCGTGATACCATCGAATGGTTTCCTCGGTCCGCTGGTGGATCAGATCCTCCAGCGTGCCCGCCGCCCCGGCCTGCTGCCGCGCCAAGGCGGTGGCGTTGATCTTGTCGTCGACATCAGTAAAGTTGCGCACATAAGTCACATGCTCTGCGCCATAGACATGGCGCAGCAGCCGGTACAGCACGTCAAACACCACCACCGGGCGGCCATTGCCCAGATGCGCGCGGTCGTACACGGTGGGGCCGCAGACATACATCCGCACATTGGTCGGATCAATCGGAGTGAACTCTTCTTTTACCTTCGTTTTGGTGTTGTGCAGTCTGATCATCGCAACCCTCAATCCCACCTTCGCAGCTTCCGGCGCGGGTCTATCAGCTTGATCCTGTTTCAGGAATGAGATGATGGGCCCGCCTGACTTGTGTCAGCAGGTGATGCAGCAGCAAAGGACGCCCATGTGTTCCATAGCCGTCTTATAGCGAGCCAATCCTGCGCCGCCAAGCCCTTGCCACGCGAGGCTGGACGCTCCGCCTGCGCCCGAGTAACCTGATTGCGAAACAGGAGCATGCCATGAACCACGACGATTTGCGGCATTGGTCCAAACACGCCGCCGATTGGGCGCATCACTATCACGCGGGCCTGCGCGACCGTCCCGTGCGCGCCAACACCGCGCCGGGCGAGATTGCGGCCCTGTTGCCCCAAGGCCCGCCAGAAGCGCCCGAGCCCGTCGAGACGATCTTTGCCGATTTTGAACGCATTGTTCCGCCGGGGATGACGCATTGGCAGCACCCACGGTTCTTCGCCTATTTCCCCGCCAACGCCTCGCCTGCCTCGATGCTGGCCGAACAACTGGCCAACGCGATGGCGGCGCAGGGGATGCTGTGGCAGACCTCACCGGCGGCGACCGAGATCGAACAGGTCATGGTGGATTGGCTGCGCCAAGGCCTTGGCCTGCCCGAAGGTTTTACGGGCACCATCCATGACAGCGCCACGACTGCCACTTTGTCGGCGGTGTTGACCATGCGCGAACAGGCATTGGAGTTTTCAGGGAATACAAAGGGCATGTCTGGCCAACCCTGCTTGCGCATCTATGCCAGCGCGCAGACGCACAGCTCGGTGGACAAGGCCGTGCGGATTGCGGGAATCGGGCAGGACAATCTGGTCAAGGTGCCCACCGATGCGACCCACTCGATGGACCCGTCCGCTCTGGCCGCGCTGATTGACGCCGACTTTGCGGCGGGTCAGCGCCCGGCGGGGGTGGTCTTGTGCGTCGGCGGCACTTCCATAGGCGCGTTCGATCGGATCGGTGACTGTATCGCGGTCGCCAAGGCGCGTGATTTGCCCGTGCATGTCGATGCCGCCTGGGCCGGGTCGGCAATGATCTGCCCCGAGTTTCGCACCCTGTGGGCGGGGATCGAGGGCGCGGATTCGATCGTTTTCAACCCGCACAAATGGCTTGGCGCGCAGTTTGATTGCGCAGTGCAATTCCTGCGTGATCCCACACCGCAGGTGAAAACCCTTGGTCTACGCCCGACCTATCTGGAAACGGCGGGCCGCGAAGAGATCGTGAATTTCAACGAATGGACGGTGCCTCTCGGCCGGCGTTTTCGCGCGCTGAAGCTGTGGTTTACCCTGCGTGCCTATGGGCTGCAGGGATTGCGCAGCCGCATCCGCAACCATGTTTCATGGGCGAACGAAGTATGCGAGGCCCTGCGTGCTCAGAACGGCGTCACCATCACCACCGAACCGGCACTGTCGCTGTTCACCTTTGCGCTGGCGACGGATGCGTTGACCGAGGCGTTGTTGACCCGGATCAACGACGATGGCCGGGTCTATCTGACCCAGACCCGGCATCAAGGGGCCTATGTGATCCGCGTGCAAGTCGGGCAATTTGACTGCACGCGCGACGATGTCATGATAATAGCGCAAGTGGTTTCAGAGCTGATCGGATAAAGTATGTTGCGCATCATTCTGTTCTTGCTGGCGTTTCCGGTTATGGCACTGGCGCAGGATTTGCCTGCCCCGCTGACCGATACGGTGTCGGATTACGCCGATCTGCTGACCGCGGAACAAGAACTGGCGCTGACCAACCGGCTGCTGGCAGCCCGCGCCGAAACCGGTGTGCATATTGTGGTCGCGACCATTGCGCGGATTTCCAATTCCGGCGGATCAGGTCAATCCATTGAATCCTATGGAAAAAAACTGTTCAATCATTGGGGAATCGGGGATGCCACCCGCAATGACGGCATCCTGATATTGATCGCCAAAGAGGATCGCGAGACACGCATCGCTTTGGGCGCGGGCTATGATCCGGTCTATGACGGGCTGGCGCAGCGGGTGATTGATCGGGATATGCTGCCCGCGTTTCGCCTTGACGATTATGCGGGCGGTATTGCGGCGGGGGCGGAGGCGGTGATCACGGGTTTGGCCAAGCCCTTTGCGGCAAAGGCACCCCCGCCGGCGGTTGAACCCGAAAGCGATCCGGCTGGCTTTGCGGTGTTCGCCGTGGCTTTTGTCGGCGTCGCGCTGATGTTGCTGCACCGTAAAATCGGCGACGCCTTGACTCGGTTTCGCGCCTGCCCGCAATGCGGCGCGCGCGGGCTGCACCGGCATCGCGACACGGTGACGGCTGCGACCCAGACGCTGGCAGGTTCCGGTCTGCAAATCACG
>JBIHZO010000356.1:0-4042 GCA_044231405.1 Cypionkella sp.
TGATGTCGGCGGCGGCCAGCTGCAACTGCTGGTTCATCACCATGCGCGCCGAGACCAGCACGCCTTCGGTCAGATTGGCACTGAGATCGGCCTGAGAGGCCAGAATGAAACTGCCCTTGCCATCGTTCAGCACGATGGGGCCTTCGATCAGCAAACGGTCATTGGCACGATCATAGACGATGCTGGACGCGCTGAGACGCTGTCCCTGAAAGAAAATCTCGACATGACCGCGCGCGACCAAAGTATCGGCGCCGGTGATGTTCAAGCTGTCGGCGATCAGGCTGGCCCTGTCCTGCGCCGCAACCGGAGCAGCCAAAGCCAGCATCACCCAAAGGGCGCGGATCAGGCGACGCATCAGCCATCCTCCAGATGCAGCAACAGGCCCAACGCGAAGAGGGCGGCGGCGACGGGCGGTATCCAGGCGGCCATCAGCACCGGGATTTGGCCGTTCTCGCCCAGCACCTGCGCAAAATTGCGCAGGAAAAAGATTGCAAACCCGCCCAGCAGCGCCAGAAGCACCATGCTGCCGGTGTGGCCAAACCGCGCGTGACGCATGGTGAACCCGGCGGCAATCAGCACCATCGCGGCCATCAACAGCGGCAAGGCCAGTTCCATCTGCATCCAGACCCGATGACTGCGTGCCGAGAATCCGGCCCGTTCCAATGCCGCAATGTAACGCGGAAGCTCCCAAAAGGCGATGGCCTGCGCCGCCCCAAAGCTTTCGCGAATGCGGTCTGTGGTCAGATCGGTGGCGATGCGCAATTCGCCCGGGGTGGCGATGGCACCCTGTTCGGGGTTCGCCGCTGTCAAAGGCCAGCGTTTGACCCCCGTCAGCACCCATTCGCCGGGCATCAGCCGGGCATCCGCTGCCTCTATCCGCTCAGACAAGGTGCCGTCCGGGGCAAAGGTGATGAATGTCACCTGATGCATCGCACCGCCATCGGCATCAACCCGCGTGGCCTTGATCACCGATTGCCCGGCCTCATTGCCCTGACGCATCCACAACCCATCTTCGGACACCGACATCACGGAACCGCCCTCGCCGCCCAACTCGGCGCGCAGGGTGTCGTATTTCTTCGATGTGGCCGCGACCAACGGGTTCAATACCGCCACCGCGAACATCCCGATCAACAAAGACGCCCCGACCGGAGCCAGCAGGAACATCAGCCCGGACCGCCCCGCCGCCCGCACCACCACCAGTTCGGACGACCGCGCCAGCCCCAGAAACAACGCAATCGCGGTCAGGATCATGATCAGAGGCAAAATGCGGTATAGGCTTTCGGGCACCGTCAGCGCCGCCATGTAAACCGCATCCCAGATCCCCAATCTGGCATTGGGAAACTTCCGCAACTGATCAATGGTCTCTATCAGCACCATGATGCCCAGAAAAATCCCGAATACCCTCAGGAACATGCCCATGAACCGCCGCGAGATGTAGAGGGTCAGCGTCATGCGGCCACCTGCCGCAACCGCTTGGGCCGCTGCGACCACCACAATTCGATCACGCCGATCAACAGCCCCAACAGCGGCGCGGCATAGGTCAACGCCCAACCGTTTGGCTGTCGCATGGCAAAGCTGGTGGTGGCGGTGGCCAGCGCCTGCACCACCAACAGCAGCAGCACGGCCACTATCACCTGCCGCCACAGCCCGAACCTGCTGAACGCGCCCAAAAGCAGGGACGCAAAGCCAATCAGCGCCGCCGCCGCCGCCAAAATCGGTTGGGAAAAGCGGCTGTGCGCCTCAAACAGCAAACCCGCCTTGGTTTCGCCTGTCTCCGCCGCCAAAGCGTCACTGGCACGCAACAACTCCAGCGTCGACGCCTCACCCACGCCGCGCGCCCCACGTTCCTGGGCGGCGATCAATCCCCCCAGATCATAAGTGAGATCGCCAAACCGGGTGACTGACAGGCGTTGACCTTCCAGAGTCAAAATCTGTACCATGCCGTCAAACATCAAGAGTTTCGGCCCATCTTCGGCCCGCGCAAACAGGGCTTTGCGGGCGGTGTAGGTGGTGTGCTGCGCTGGATCGCGTTCGTCCGACATGAACAGGTCCAGCAATTCGCCCGTCGGCGCAATCTCGCGGATATACAGTGTTATGCCATCGCCCGGATGCAAAAACTGCCCGTCCTTCAAAAACCGCGCGGTCACATTCTGCGAAATCTCGGCGCTGCGGTCGGCCAGCGCCGTGCGGCTGGAAGGCACCAGAACATGCATCAGCAGCAGCATCATCGCGGCCACAATCAGCCCGAAATACAGCACCGGGCGCGCCAGCCGGAACGACGAAAACCCGGTCGCCTGCATCACCACCAGCTCACTTTCCTGCATCAGCCGGTTGGCGACGTAAACCGACGCGGCAAAGGCAGAAATCGGCAGGACCAGCCGGATCACATTGGGCAGGGTCAGCATGGAAAACTCAAGGAACACCAGCGCCGACTGCCCGTCCCCTATCAACTCATCAAACAGTCCGACCGCCCGGTTCACCCAATATACAGCCACAAGCACTAGCGAGAAGAACCCGAACAGAGCAAGCAGTTGTGATAAAATATAGCGGTCGAATCTCGACACCGGTGGGAATTCCTTTGAAATGCTCTGGCAGACGCTAGCGGAAATCGGCGGCGGGGAAAACTCATATCTGGCCTTCCCCGGCCCCCTTCGCTAGCGTTGCGCGAAACCTTGCGTGCCCTTGATCGGAGAATACAATGTCCCACCCCGCAGCCATTCAGTTTCAGGCCCCCGATCTTGCGGCGCTTCCGAACCTGACAGGGCGCATTGCTGTGTTGGTAGAGGGTGACAAGCCCACGACGGCCGGCGCGCGCGCCCTGAACAAGCTGACTCGCGGTGCGCTGGCGCGGGCGATGGGCTCTGCAGCCTTCGCGGCGCTGAAGCCCGGTGACGCAATGGATATGGCCTTCCCGTCGGGTCTGGCCTGTGACGCCGTGCAACTGATCCGGTTGCCGCGCCGGGCCACCGTAACCGAGTCCCGTCGCGCCGGGGCAAGCGTTGCCCGCGCTCTGACCCCTTCGGGCGTGACTTTGCTGGCAGAAAACCATGCGCAGGCGGCCGAGGTGTCTTTCGGCCTTGCGATGCGCGCTTATGACTTCACGCCGCACAAATCCGGCCCACAAAAAGCCGTCGGTGCGGTGACGATCTGTGTCACCAACCCCGAGGCGGTTGCCGCCAGTGCCGCCCCGATGGCCGCCGTGGCCGAAGGTGTGTTCTTCACGCGCGATCTGGTCAACGAGCCGGCCAATATTCTGACCACACATGATTTCGCGGCCCGCCTTGCGGCAATGCAGGAACTGGGGCTGGACGTGGAAATCCTGGAAGAGGAACAGTTGACCAAGCTGGGCATGGGCGCATTGCTGGGTGTGGGACAGGGCTCGGAAAGCCCGTCCAAGGTGGTGGTCATGCAATGGCATGGCGGCAAAAAGGGTGAGGCGCCCTTTGCATTGGTCGGCAAGGGCGTGGTGTTTGACACCGGTGGCATCTCGATCAAACCCGCGGCTGGCATGGAAGACATGACGATGGACATGGGGGGCGCGGGCGTGGTGGCCGGTGTCATGCGCACCTTGGCGCTGCGCGGGGCGAAGGCGAACGTGGTCGGTCTGGTCGGTCTGGTCGAGAACATGCCTGACGGGCGCGCACAGCGCCCCGGCGATGTGGTGCGGTCGATGAAGGGCGACACCATCGAGGTGATCAATACCGATGCCGAGGGCCGCTTGGTGCTGGCCGACGTGCTTTGGTATGCGCAAGAACGGTTCAAGCCCACCGGCATGATCAATCTGGCCACTCTGACCGGAGCGGTCATCGTTGCCTTGGGTCATGAAAACACCGGTGTGTTTTCCAACGACGATGCCCTGTGCAACGCCTTCCTGAAGGCGGCGGCGTCCGAGGGCGAGGGCGCATGGCGCCTGCCGATGGGCCAGGCCTATGATGACAAACTGAAATCGCGCATCGCCGATATGGTCAACTCTTGCGGGCGCGACGCGGGGTCCATCACTGCCGCGCAGTTCCTGAAACGCTTCGTCAAGGATGATATGCCG
>JBIHZO010000357.1:0-4031 GCA_044231405.1 Cypionkella sp.
CTTGCCAAGACCCGGCCCTGACGGCACCGCACGGCAGGGACTCCCCTTGGATCAAGCCTAAGGTTGCGTCAGGCGGGCGGCATTGACCTTGATCAATCAGATGGGACACACCCATCTGCGAAGCCCTTTGATGATGCGAACGCATCAGTGGCACCGGTCTGCCGCCCTTGGTTCAGGTGTGCCACCAGATCGACAGGCACGGGCCGGTCGTCAGGAAAACCTGTCTAATGAATGCTTCTGACAAACTGCCCCAATGCCTTTTGTCCTTGCAACGGCCGTGCGGATTGACGTCTGTCAAAGCAGCGGCCGCTGAAAGCGTGAAGAGTTGCCACTGTGAGCGCCAGGGAGGCCAGATATTCGGGATGTCCCAGTTCGATGGTAAAGCGCAAGACGAGGTGATCCGCTTCTTCCGGTCGGGCCGGGCGTTTTCAGAGTCTGGCGTGGTTGACCATGTCCAGACCCATTGTGCGCACGTGTTTCTTTGCGGTGACGTCGCGCTCAAGATCAAGCGGGCGGTCCGCTATGATTATCTGGATCAGTCCACTGCGGACCTGCGTCGCGCCCTGCTGGATCGAGAGTTGGCGCTAAATAGCCCAGCCGCCCCGATGATCTACCGTGATGTGGTGCCGGTGACGCGGACCGCCGATGGGGGGCTTGACCTCGACGGTACCGGGCGGCCTGTGGAATGGGCCTTGCGGATGCATCGGTTTGCCGCCGATTGTGAGATGACGGCGGTTGCCGCCAGCGGTCGGTTGACCGATCCCGTGGCAGAGGCGCTGGGATCTGCCATCCAGCGGTTTCATGCGGGTTGTCCGGTGAGGCAAGATCAGGGTGACCATCTGATCCGCGATATTCTTGACGAACTGGGGCGTGTGCTGACCCCGCTTGATGGGGTTGTCGGTGCCGGGCTGGTCGGGGCATTTCTGGACCGGTCGCGAAAACACTTGTCCACCCTGACGCCTGTCTTGCGGGAACGCTCGGCGCTTGGTCATGTCAAACGGGTGCACGGCGATCTGCATTTGCGCAATCTGTTGCTGATTGACGGGCAACCGGTGCTGTTTGATGCGCTGGAATTCGACGAGCGGCTTGCGACCTGCGACGTGCTCTACGATCTTGCGTTCCTTCTGATGGATCTTTGCCACCGTGGACTTGTGCGGCAGGCCAGCACCGCGATGACCGCGTATCTTCTGGCGGCCACGGGGGCCGAGGATGCCGGGCTGTCCGCCTTGCCTTTGTTCATGTCGGTCCGCGCGGCAATCCGGGCGATGGTCCTGTTGCAGACAGATCAGGCGACGGGCCAGACCGGGGCATCCATTGCGGAAGCACGGCTGTATCTGGCGCAGGCTGTTGCGTATCTGGACACGACAAGGACGGCGCTGATCGCGGTTGGCGGGATTTCCGGCACCGGCAAGACGGTTCTGGCGCGTGATCTGGCGGCGGGTATCGGTCCGTGCCCGGGTGCGGTGCATCTGCGCACCGACACCGAACGCAAGATTGCGGCAAGCCGGGTGAACTACAGCCCGACCGCGCGAGGTGCAATTTATGACCAAATGTTCGCCCGCGCCGCGGCGCTGCTGGCGGCGGGCCGAAGTGTTATTCTTGATGGTACATTTCTGGATGAGGCGCAGCGCTCTGCCGCAGAAGAGCTTGCCGCGCGCCTGGGCGTCGCCTTCCATGGCCTCTGGCTGACTGCGCCGGAGAGGGTTCTGATGGAGCGTGTCACCGCGCGCCGTGGGGATGCGTCCGATGCCGATTCGACTGTGGTGCGGGCTCAGACGGCCTTGGTCGGCGCCACTCTGCTGCCAAATCATTGGATGGCCATTGATGCCGGGGGCACCACACAAAAGACAAGGGCCGCAGCAAGTGCGGCCCTTGAAAGCGTCCTTGGCGCTGTTGGGGACAGGGACAGGCAAGCCTAGGCCGCTTTTACGTTGATCTTGCGTTCTTCCTGAAGTGCGGTTGCGGACTTGGGCAGGCTGACCTTCAGCACGCCCTTGTCGAAACGCGCCTCAATCTTGTCTGCATCCACGTTCGCAGGCACGCGGAAGGACCGCTGGAACGAGCCGAAGCTGCGTTCGCGCAGGTGATAGTCATCTTCATCCTCAACCCGTTCGGACGACTTTTCGCCCTTGATCGTCACCACGCCATTGGCCAGTTTGACCTCGATCTGATTCTCCGTCAGGCCGGGCAACTCGGCTTGCAGCTCGTATCCGCCATTGCGCTCGACCAGATCAACCGGCGGAACGGCGACGTCGAACCCGGGCCAAGCTTGCGGTACCATGGCGGACTTGTGCGGCCAGCCAAGGCGAAGGTCGGGCCAGTCGAAATCGGTGAACAGACGGTCGATCTGCTGGCGCAGGGACCGGATCGGTTGCCAATCGGGCACCGATGCCCCAACCGCGCCCGAAGGCTCGCGCTTCACCTCAATCTCGGTCTTTTTTTCGGTCATTTCCCAGTTCCTCCTGTAAGCAGGTTCCCGATGACACAGAAGATAACAGCCTGCGCCAGCGGATCATTGACCATTGTCAACACACCCGGCTAGTGACCACAAAAGCAGGCAGAAGCCCCAGGATCCGGTGCCACCAGGCTTTCAAGACGCTCGCGGCGTCTGGCAAGGCCGATGGTCATTCTTTCGAAGAGCCCGTCGATCTTTCCAAGTGCAATCAGTCGGGACAGGTCAAGAAATCTGAAATGTGCCGGATCCTTGATCTCGATGACGCCGACATCGGACAGTTTGTGAACCGACCGGCTGATCGATTCAACCGTGGTCCCCAGCAGATCGGCGATATCCTTCCTTGGCAAAGACAACGACAGAACCCCAGTGCCGTCGGGAAGGGGCTGATAGGGCATGAACTTGCTGGACAGCGCGAAGAAAGCGCAAAGCCGCTCGTCCGGTTTCAATGCGCCAAGCGACCAGGTCAGCCAATGCAGCCGGTCAAGCTGATCCTGCTTCTGGCGGAACAGCTCGGCACGCAAATCGTCATTCTGATTTACCAGCGAATCAAACGAGCGCCGGTCAATGCGGCACAGACCGCAATCGGTGGCGGTTTCGAGGGATGCTCCCTCACGGAGCTCTCCTTCAAAGCCCACGATCTCGCCGGGAAAAAACAGCGACAGAAGCTGGCGACGACCATCGTAGCCATAGCGTTGCAGCCGCAGGATGCCCGATCTGACGAACCAGACATAGCGACTGCGGGTGCCACCCGATATCAATTCACTGTCCGCAGCCCGGTCTTCGAGATGCCCTGCTACGCCATAAACCATCGTCTTGCCAACCGGCAGGCTGGATCGCATGCCATTGTTTCTTCTACCAGCCGAGGTGCTGACTGGGAAAATATCCCGGTTGGTCGCTTCGTCCCGTGCAATGAGTTGCTGTTCCATCATGTTTCCCCAAATTCCGTCTAAAAGAAAGTGAGCGGCGATTCCCGCATGATCATCTCGAAGTTATTTGCGCTTACCATCACTGTGCAACGAATCGACCGTTTCCTGCAAATCATGATGAAATCGGCTGGGCAGGGGTGCATTGATCGTTGTCAACAACAAAGCGGAAATTTCAGGTTATTGTGGGTCATGCTAATTCAGGTTATTGTGGGACTTGCGAAGCTTGGCAAGTGGAGTGGTTTTTCGAGTACGCGCTTCGCCCGACACAGCGGGGTCCACGACATGCCAAGGCAGACGACAACAGCGCACGCGCTGAAAGCAGCCGTAAGCCACGGCAATGGCTTGCTGGAAAAATTGCTCGACGCGCTTCAACCGGAAGTCACAGACAGGCTGCTGTCGCAAGCGGTTTTGCGTGATGTCGCTGAGGGGGAAATGATCATCGAACGCGGCGTGCGGTCCGAGAGCGTCGGCTATGTGCTGGATGGAACACTGGCCATGGTTCAGGTTCTGGAGGACAGCAAGAAACACATCATCGGGCTGCTTGTTCCGACAGACATCTACGGTCGGTTGTTCGATGGACCGTCGAATTACCGGGTCGAGGCCTTGACGTCAGGGCAGGTCCTGTCCCTCCCGCGCGCGTTTTTCGAACA
>JBIHZO010000041.1:0-12832 GCA_044231405.1 Cypionkella sp.
TGGGCACAGAGGAAGAGGTGGTTCAATTCTGGCACCGCGACGCCACGGCGGAGCTGGCCTTGCAGGCGCTGATGGTGCAAGTTGATGCCGGGAATGCGACGGCAGTGGATGAAGAACAGGTGTTCTTGCTGCAAGATGCGCTGCTAGCGGCCACCGGTGATTTTGACGCCGCTGTTGCAGATTTCCTGACCGCTGCTTCACCCGACGGCCATGCTGCAACTGGCGGCTGTGGACAACGCGACGCATCTGTTTCTGACCCTGCCGGGGCTGGCCCTGCGCGAGCAGGTCGCGATCCAAAAGACCGTTCCGGCGCGGATGGTGTTTGACGCGTTGGACGCGGTGGCCAGCCTTCCCCCCAACGCCCAAGACAGACTAGCGGCACTGGAACAGGGCCCGTTCCCACCCAGCTCGATCGGGCAAACCGCGTGCCGGATGCCACGGCGGGCTTTGGCGTCACGCAGGCGCATCCGGCTTTGCGGCGCTGCCGAGGGTGGCTGCCTAACGGGGCTCGATCTTTGGCGACGCGGGGGCTTTGGGCGGTCAAACCGCGCTGGATGCTGGTTCTGACGACCGCAGCCACTTGGCGCTGTCCAAGATTCGCGCCACCCGCGCCCTGCGGTTTCAAGGGGTCGATTTGCCCACGCGGTCCGCCTGCCAAACCGCGCGCGGTGGGGACAGGGCCGAGATTGACGGTTTTGGCACCAACGCGCAGTTGAACGGCACCGCCTCTGTGATGGCCTCGCTGTGGCCCGCGTCCGACGCCGCACCTGATGCGGGATTTCTATCAGGCGATGAGGGTGGACGGAGTGGGCAAAGCGTCGGCCCTGCATCACGAGCAAATGGCGATGCTGAAGGGGGGGCGAAGTCGATCTGGCCGCCGAACGTCATGCGGCCGCCTTGGACGATGCCGCGCCAAAACCAAGGGTGGGTTTCGATCACCCCTATTTCTGGTCGGCCTTTGTTTCGATGGGAAATTGGCGACAGGCAGTCCCACTCTGTTGCGCTGCCGATACAACTGAACACTGACGGGACTCTTCTTCGTTCTCTGCGCCTAAATGTAGGCCGGTGTGCGGGGGATGTCCCCCGCAACCTGTGCATTCAACCGTCAGTTCATCCAGCTTGGGGTGCTTAACCCCAAAGCCTCGGGGTCGTTCAGATACACCACGCCAAGACCCAAAGCGGCCACCAGAATCAGGGCAAAGCCGATCTTCCACCACGAATAGGGCCGCTCACCCTGCACTTCTCCCGTCTGGCCGTTGACCAGAAAGCGATAGCTTTTGCCGCCGTATTTATACGCCGCCGTCCAGATCGGCAGCAGAATGTGCTTGAAGGTTTCGGCGCTGTAATCGGTGTCTACGCTTTCCACCCGCTGCACATCGCCGCCGATGTCGCGGCGCACATCGTTCTCGATCACTCCTGCCATCACCTCATGCGCGCGGGCGTTGCCGTCGGCCAAAGAGACCGTATAGCCTTCGGCCTGAAACCCGGCCAGATAATCGGGGCTGTAGGGTTCCAGCTTGCCCAGGTCCCAAGGGGTCAGATCATTGCCCAACCGCGCGGGCAGGCTGCTTGAGGCCATCACCAGCACATCATCAAACTGCCGCGCCACCCGACCGGAGGCCGCGTACCAACGGGTTTTCTGCACCGAGCGTTGTTGCCGCTCGGTCTTGCCATTGACGGTCACATTGACCCATTCGGTTTCGGTATAATGTTCGCCACGCTGACCACGATAGCTGCTGCGGGTGTTGGCGTCATAGGTCCAGAACGGCACATAGATGCCATCCATTGCCCGGCCCTTGCGGGTGTATTCCAGTACGCCGTTGGGCGCGAACCACAGGCTGCCCAACCAGCGCACCAATTCACCGCGCGCCTGACCTTCGGTCAGTGCGAACGGCACCAAGGCCTGCGGTTTGATCCGTCGGTGGCTGCCGGTATCGACCACCACAGGTGTGGCGCAGAACGGGCATTGGGTGGCGTGATTGGCACCCTGAAACTCGACCACCGCCCCGCAACTGGGGCAATGGGTGGATCGCACATCCTCACTGGCGGCGGCGGGCAGGTCATCGGCCAGCCCGCGTTCCAGCTCAAGTTCACCCAGGGCCCGGGCGCGAGTGCGCGGGGCAGCGGCGGTGATGGACTGCACATGGCCGCAATGGCTACAGGTAAGCTCTGTCTGACCCGGCGCATAACGCAGGTCGGCCCCGCATTGCGTGCAGGGCCAGCGGTGTTCTTCTGTAACTGTCATGGCGCGTTACCCGCGCGGTGGGGGCGGTGGCAACATTGACAGCAGCCGCGACAGCGCGGTGTCGCCAGCGGCTTTCCAGCCGTCCTGCCCGGCGGTCCAGACCTGTGTTGCGGAGGACAGGGCACCTGATGCTGCCATCTGCGCCAACTCGCCCTCGGCAAACGGCCCCTTGGTCGCGCCATTCTCGGCCACATGCCAAACGGGTGCGGCAGGTGGTGGCGGCGGTGGAGCGGCAGCGGCCGGAGCGGCACCCCATGGCCCGGCTCCGCCCGCCATGTTCATCCCCATGCCGGCGGCCATGCCCGCGCCGACCATGGCACCGACACCCGAATTCGGATTGGCCATGCCTTCGGCGGCATTGAACTGCATGTATTTGTTCAAATCACCGGCGATCCCCATCGAGGTGCGCTTGTCCAGCACCTTTTCCACCTCTTCCGGCAGACTGATGTTTTCAATGTAGAATTCCGGTAGTGACAGCCCATACTCTGCCACCTTCGGAGCAATCGCGGTGGTGATCAGCTTGGCCAGATCGGCGGTGTTGGCCGCCATATCCAGCACCGGGATGCCCGACTTGGCCAGAATCTGGCTGACCTCTTGCACGATCACATTGCGGATCTGAAAACTGATTTCATCCGCCGTGAACTCGCCATCCGTGCCGACGATTTCCTGCATGAACTTGGCCGGATCGGCCACGCGCATGGAATAGCTGCCAAAGGCGCGGATGCGGACCGGGCCGAATTCCGGGTCGCGGCACATGATCGGATTCTTGGTGCCCCATTTCTGATCGTTGAAACGGGTGGTGTTGATGAAGTAGATCTCGGACTTGAACGGGCTGTCAAAACCGTGGTCCCAGTGTTGCAGCGTGGTCATGATCGGCATGTTGTTGGTTTCCAACATATACATGCCGGGACCGAACACGTCGGCCATTTGGCCCTCATGCACGAACACCGCCGCCTGGCCTTCACGAACCGTCAGCTTGGCGCCGTATTTGATCGCGTTGCCATGGCGTTCAAACCGCCACACCATCGTGTCGCGGCTGTCGTCCAGCCAAGTGATGACATCAACAAATTCGCCGCCCAGAAATCCGAAAACCATGGTCTACACTCCTTCGTACCGCGCAGGGCGGGTTTAACTTTCACCGCCCAGCAGGCGGGTGGCAAGGGTTTCCACGATCGGCCGCGCCTCTGCTTCGGTCATGCCGGTGCGCAGTTGTGGGCTATAGAGCATCCGAAGCATCAACTCGTCCTGACGCGTCAACACCGCAAATTCTTCGTCATCGTTGAAAATGGTCGGACGTGCCGCCGGGCTGTCATTGGGCAGGCCCAGACCCTGGGCGATTTCCTCATGAATGCAGGCCAGCCGCATCAGGTCGGGATGTTCGGAGGGGATGAACACAAAGGCGCGCTCGTAGACGTTGGAGGCGGCGTCGCTTTGGGTCCAGACAAGGCAATAGGTGGACCGGTCCAGATTGGTGACGCCCGACACCTGCGCCGCCGTCAGTTCCGGCAAGGCGGCTTGCAGGGCAGGGCCCAGGTTGCGGCGTTCATCGACGCTGGCGATCTGGATGATGAAATTGGGATTGGCATCGGCCAGCCGGATCGGCAGCCCGGTCAGACCAGACAACCGCGCCAGATAAGACCCGATGCGCGCGGTGTCGGTTGCGCGTTTGTCGGCGGAAACCGACGCGCCAAACCGCAAGCCCACCCGCACCGGACCCTGCCAGCGGGTCAGCTTCATCGGCGCGGTGCTGGCCACGGTGCCGCCAAGTGTGCGGTCGTATTCCTCATACATCGCGATGCGCAGAAAGTTATTGGCCAGCATGCGGTCGGTGACAGGTGTGTCGATGCCGCCGCCATCAGTGCGCAGCAACCCTTGCGACAACAGCGCCTGTTGCACCTGCGCATAATAGGCCCGTGTCGCCGCACTTTCGGGCGATTCCGGCACCGCGTCCGGGGCGGGGGCTGCGGGCCGGGGCCGTGGTTGTGCCATCGGCCCCGGGGCGGTGGATTGACAGGCGGCCAGCGCCAGCGCCGCCACAAGGGCGGGCAGACGATTCAACCCTTTGGCGCGCACTGTCCTGTTCATCGTTCAGACAGCGCCGCCAACGTTTTCGCCAAGGCCAGTCTTGCGCGCGCGGGCCGAGGCCAGCGTGTCGCGCAGTTCATGCTCCATCTTGATCAGTTCTTCTTCGGCAGCGGCCCGGCGCACCTTGCCCTCATCGGCAATGGCAAGGCTTTCCTCGATCGTGGCCAGCAAGGTCGCATTGGCCTTTTGCACCGATTCAATGTCGAACACCCCGCGCTCCATCTCGGTGCGCACGATCTTGTTGGCCTCTTTCAGGTTGTCGGCATTGGCGGTCAGCAGATCGTTGGTCAGGTCATTGGCATCGCGGATCGCCTCGGCGGCCTCTTTGCTGCGCTGGATGGTGACAGCCTGCGCCAGTTGGGTTTCCCACAACGGCACCGTGTTCATCAGGGTGGAGTTGATCTTGCCGACCAGCGACTTGTCGTTTTCCTGCACCAGACGGATCGACGGCAGCGATTGCATCGTCACCTGACGGGTCAGTTTCAGATCATGAACCCGGCGCTCCAGATCATCGCGGGCAGACCGCAGATCGCGCAATTCCTGTGCCCGTTTCATGCCATCTGCCTCGGACGCCGCCGCAACAGCCGCCTCTTTGGCGGGCACGTCATTGGTATCGATGTCTTTCAGCTTGGCCTCGCCCGCCGCAATGTAAAGGCCCAGTTCATCATAAAATGTCAGTGTCTTGGCGTAAAGAATGTCCAGACTCTTGATGTCTTTCAGCAGCGCGGTTTCATGCACAAGCAGGTTGCCCGTGACCTTGTCGATCTGGGTCTGCACCTGCTCATAGCGCGCGATGAACTCGGCCAATGGGGCCGCATGGCCGGTCAGCCATTCCCACCAGCTTTGCTTGCGGTTCACATCCAGTTCTTCGCCCGAGAAACCACGGATGGTGGACACGATTTCACGCAGGGAATCCCCCGCCGGGCCAACGTCCTTGTTCTTCACGCCTTGCAGCATTTCCTGCGAAATCACCTGCAATTCCGCCTGCGCCCCCGACCCGAACGAGATGATCGACTGCGTGTTGTGCATGTCAATTTCAGCCATGCGCTTGCGGATGTCTTCGGCCATGGGGGCGGGTGCCGCCTCAAGCGCCACGATCTCGCGGCCCGGTTCGGGCAGGATCATCGCGGTGACTTTTTCAACTTCGGCCAAAACGGTGGCGGCGGCGGCGCGGATGTCTTCGGTCATGGGGTTCTCACTCGTTCAAATGGGCCAAAGGGGTGAATATCAGGTTTCCAATTTCAGGCGGTCACGCAACACCTGAATTTCAACGTCCAGATCGGTGTGGCTGCCCGACAGCAAGGACTGGGTGCGCTGGGCAAAGGTGGTTTCCAGGTCAGTCAACAACGCCTCATAATCGGCGCGGATTTTGGGATTGCGCCCTTGGGCGTAGGCGTCGGCAAACTTGACTGTCGCATCGCGCGCGCCCATCAGATAAACCGACAGGTACTTGCGCGCCGCCGTCAGATCGCCGGGATCGCCCTCGACCGTGCGGAAAAGTCCGCGGGCGATGGCAGCGAATTTTTCGATCCGGCTTTCCAGCGCGCGGTCGTTCGCGCGCAAAATGGCATCTTTCATGCCGGCCAACAACGCCTCTGCCTCATCCACGGCGCGGGCAACGCGTTCGACCTGAAAGTCATCGACGCCTTCCATGCCCTTGTTGGCCATCGGATCCAGCCCGAACGCCCCCAGATGCAGGGCGGTTCCGGCAATGCCGAACAGAAGCGGATATAGCAGCCCGGGCTGCGAAATCATGCCACCAATCACCAAAGCCACGCCCGTCAGCACCGCACCAAACAGCTTGCGCGGAATGGCGGGCTTGCGGGCGACCTTGCGCTCTTCATAGGCGAAGTGCGCGCGGATGCCGTCGCGGGTCAGCCAAGCCGCCAGCATCAGCACCGCTGCTGCCGCCAGGCCAAGGATCAGCCCGCGCGGCTCACCCTGCAAGCCGTTGATCGCAAACAGGATCGGCAAGAAGAACAACACGCCCGAACGCCCATCCCGGTGGCGTGGCGCAACCGCCCGAATAGCGGGCGCATGGTCGGTCTGCGGGCCCGCGTCAGTGCGGGCGTTGTCGGGGCTGAATTCACCGCCAAAACGCTTTGACATCACGCAGCTCCGCTTACGGCGACGTAGACGATCAGCGCCAGCAACATCAAAAACGATATGGTCTGCAAATGTCTTGCGGACATGAACCCTCCGCGCCCGAGTTATCCGGGAACGAAACAACTATAGGCACAGCTTTGCATTCCTGCCAGTGGGCAGTGCGGGAATTCGCGGGGATTATTCCCCCCGTTTCGGCCTTGGGCCGGGTTTGCCCCGGTTCGGCGAGGCGCTGCGCGGGGCGGCGGGGGTGTTGCGTGGCTTCTCTGGCGCGGCTTTTGGCTTGGGCTTGCCTGCAAAGGTTTTGTCGCCCATCGGGTGCTTCGCAATCGGCGCGCGCGGCTTGGTGGTGACGGCGTCCCAGGCGTCGGCCAACTCTTTGATCGCGGCGCCGGGTTTGGCCCGGACAACCCGCGTGGCCGGGCGCGGCCCGTCGGCACGGGGCGACACGTTGCGGGCGGTTTCGGACCTCGTGCCCGTTGCAGTGCGGCTGGCCACAGCCCCACGCGGCGCGCGCACGACTTTGCGCGGTGCATCATCCTCGGGGGTACGTCCTTCGCCCAGCTGATCGCGCAGCACCTTGCCCTTGACCTCTTCGACCTGACCTGGTTGCAGGTCGCCCAGCCGAAACGGGCCATAGCTGACCCGGATCAGCCGGTTCACTGTCAGGTTGATCGCGTTCAGCGCCCGACGGATTTCGCGGTTCTTGCCTTCGCGCAGACCCACCGTCAGCCAAGCGTTGGCGCCCTGAATGCGGTCCAGAATGACGATCATCGGTTGAAAGCGCTCGCCGTCCACTTCGATTCCCTTGCGCAGGGGTTCCAGATCGGGATCGGTCGGGTTGCCGTTGATCCGCACCCGGTATTTGCGCAGCCAGCCCGTCGAGGGCAGTTCCAACCGCCGCTTCAACGCGCCGTCATTGGTCAAAAGCAGCAAGCCTTCGGAGTTCAGATCAAGCCGCCCCACCGACATCACGCGCGGCAATTCTTCGGGCAGGTTGTCAAACACCGTCTCGCGGCCCTTTTCGTCGGACTCCGATGTCACCAACCCGTCGGGCTTGTAATATAGCCACAACCGCGCCTGTTCCGGCTCGCCCACCAGTTCGCCGCGCACGGTGATCTTGTCCTTGGCGGTGACGTTCAGCGCGGGCGAGGTGATGACCTTGCCATTTACCGAAACCTCACCCAGTTCGATCATCCGTTCCGCTTCGCGGCGCGAGGCGATGCCGGCGCGCGACAGCACCTTGGCGATGCGGTCGCCTTCGGGTGCCGTTGATTTGGGGGCGGCGATTTTGGAAGACTTGGCGGGGGTTGTCTTTTCGGCCATAGCAGGCATCCTTCAAAGGGCAGGGGCGCGCGACATGCGGGCCATTCGCACAGAGTATTCGGTCACAGGGGCGGGAACAAGCTTGGTCTTTCGGTCGTTCATGGCTGCCGCACTGGATCAGGCGCGTCTGGCGGGTCTTCGCGGTGAGGTGCCGGTCGGCGCCGTGATCGTGCATCAGGGCCAGATCGTCGCCGCCGCTGGCAACCGCACACGGGAACTGTGCGACCCGACCGCCCATGCCGAGGTGCTGGCGATCCGTGCCGCCTGCGCCGCCGCCGGGTCGGAACGGCTGCCCGGCCATGATCTTTACGTCACGCTGGAGCCCTGCCCGATCTGCGCGGGCACCATCGCTGCGGCCCGGATTGCGCGGCTTTATTATGGCGCTGCCGATCCGAAATCCGGCGGGGTGGCCCATGGCGCGCGGGTGTTCTCGCATCCCCAGTGCCACCATGTGCCCGAGGTTTACGACGGTATCGCGGGGGCCGAGGCCGAGACGCTGTTGAAGGATTTCTTCGCTGCCAAACGCTGACCCTGGCTGTGGCGCGATGGGCACACTCTGCGGCGTCATTCTGTGGCGCGATTTCCGGGCTTTGGAAATCGGGGATTTGGTGTATGCTACTCAAACAGCCACGCATTCATGGAGGGCGTTCGAATGACCAATATTCACACCCTTGATCGCTGTTTCGGGATCTGCGGCGCTTTGACCGCCATGTGCCGCCGGGTTTCCCGGCACTAGCACCCGCTGGGCCAACAGCTGCGCATCCCGTTGCACCCCAACGCCACCCGGTCAATCCGCGCCCCGCGCTGATTTGGCCCGTCCGATGTTTCCAATAAAGGGGCCGGTCCGTCTGCGGGCAACGGCCAATGTGACACATGAATGCTGTCCTGAATTCCGACCAAACCGGGGTCAAAGCCGCTTTGGAAACCCTGATGGCCGAGCACGGCGTCTGGCCAACCCTGCGCGCCGCTTTGGGTCTTGCCATGCGTCCGCGCGAAAAGCGGGTCCTGCCGCATGATCTGTCACCGCATCTGCGCCGCGATCTGGGGCTGCAAGAACCCGATGCGGGGCGCAAATACTGGGAGCTGCGGTAACCTAAAGGGTGATCGGCTGCATCACCTGCGGCTCGATCACCGTCACACCGGGCAGACTATCGGCCAGCACAGTCGCATCCTGCGCCAGCAGCGGGAAGGTGCGGTAGTGGCAGGGGATCACCGTCTTGAAGGCGAAATACTTGCGCGCCGCAAAGGCCGCACGGGCCATGTCCATGGTGAAATGCCCGCCACAGGACAGGATGCCGATGTCAGGCGCGTGATATTCCCCCATCCACGCCATATCGGCCATGATGTCGGTGTCGCCCGAAATGTAGATGGTATGGCCCTCACCGGCGATCATGAATCCCGCCTCGGACCCCGCATAGATTGGTCCGTCCGGCCCGGTCACGCTGGAGGAATGGCAGGCGTTCACCAGCGTCACCTTCGCGCCGTTGAGATCGACGGTGCCGCCCTTGTTGAAGCCCACGCCTTGCACGCCGTCGCGCCCGGTGTACCAGTTGATCAGATCGTAGATCCCCACCAGTGGGATGTTGAGTTCCTTGGCCAGCGTCAGCGCATCGCCCGCGTGGTCGCCGTGGCCATGGGTCAGCAGAACATGCGTGGCCCCCTGCAAGGCCGCGGCGCGCGCCTCGGCGGGGAACATGGGGTTGCCGGCCAGCCACGGGTCCACCAACAGCACCGCGCCTTCGATTTCGATCCGAAAACCGGAATGGCCGAGCCAGATGATCTGCATGATGTTCCCCTGCTTTGTTTGGACCATTTTAGCCCGGGAGCGGGGTTTGTCAAAGCGGGTCAGAGCGGTCCCAACTCGGGACCTTTTATATGATGTGGAATATCAATGGGTTGGGCTGGGCAAATTAGGCATTTGTTAAGGTTTGGGCCGGATGGCTTTGGCGAGATGTGGACGCCGGGGCGGGTTGGGGGAAAGCTGGGGTTTGTTTTCAAGAGGAGTTTCAGCCGACTCATCGGCGCCTTGGGCGCGTCGATCCCGCCCGACACCTTGCGGCCCCGTGGCGCTGCGGGTAAACGTGGCGCGATCATTTTGCGGAGAACCCCCATGTCCATCGACATCGACACCGCGCGCAAGGTCGCCAAGCTGGCGCGCATCCGCGTCGACGAGGCGCATTTGCCGAAACTGGCCGAGCAACTGTCGGGCATCCTTGGTTTTATGGAGCAGTTGAACGAGGTCAATGTCGAGGGCATCGAACCCATGGTGTCGGTGACCCCGATGCGGCTGGCGCGGCGGGCAGATGTGGTGACGGATGGCAACATTCAGGCGCAGATCTTGAAGAACGCGCCGGATGCGCGCGAAGGGTTTTTTGCAGTGCCGAAGGTGGTGGAATGAGCGCGAATACCTGGACCATCGCGGCGGCGCGGGATGCGCTGCGCAAGGGTGACATCACGGCGGTTGATCTGACCATGTCTTGCCTGACGGCGATTGACGCGGGCGATGCACTGAATGCCTTTGTGCACAAAACGCCCGAGATTGCGCTGGAGCAGGCGCGCGCGGCGGATGCGCGGCTGGCGGAGTCCAGGAAGTCGGGGGGCGATGCGCCGGGGCTGTGTGGGATTCCGTTGGGGATCAAGGACTTGTTCTGCACCAAGGGCGTGCCTTCGCAGGCGGCATCGCGGATTTTGGCGGGGTTCAAGCCCGAGTACGAGTCGACGGTGACGACCAAGCTGTTTGGCGATGGCGCGGTGATGCTGGGCAAGCTGAACATGGACGAGTTTGCCATGGGGTCCAGCAATGAATCCTCTTGCTATGGCAATGTGATCAACCCGTGGAAGGTTGATGCGCGCGATCTGACACCGGGCGGATCGTCTGGCGGGTCGGCGGCTGCGGTGGCGGCAGACCTGTGCCTTGGCGCGACGGGGACGGACACCGGCGGCTCTATCCGTCAGCCCGCGGCCTTCACCGGGATTGTGGGCATCAAGCCGACCTATGGCCGCGTCAGCCGCTGGGGCGTGGTGGCCTTTGCCTCGTCTTTGGATCAGGCCGGGCCGATGACCAAATCGGTGCGCGATGCCGCGATTTTCCTGCAGTCGATGGCCGGGCATGACCCGAAGGACAGCACCTCGGCGCAACTCGCTGTGCCGGATTTCGAAGCGGCGCTGACCGGGGACATTCGTGGCCAGAAGATTGGCATCCCGCGCGAATACCGCATGGACGGCATGCCCACCGAGATTGAGGCGCTTTGGGCGCAGGGCGTGGCGATGCTGAAAGATGCGGGGGCCGAGATTGTCGATATTTCCTTGCCCCACACCAAATACGCGCTGCCCGCCTATTACGTGATCGCGCCCGCCGAGGCGTCTTCGAACCTCGCCCGCTATGATGGGGTGCGCTATGGCCACCGCGCCAAGCTGGCGGCAGGCGATGGCATTACGGAAATGTACGAAAAGACCCGCGCCGAAGGCTTTGGTGCGGAAGTGCAGCGCCGGATCATGGTCGGCACCTATGTGCTGTCGGCCGGGTTCTACGACGCCTATTACAACCGCGCCCGCCGCGTGCGCGCCCTGATCAAGCGCGATTTTGAGCTGGCCTTCGCCGACGGTGTCGATGCGATCCTGACGCCGGCAACGCCGTCTTCGGCATTCGGTCTGGGTGAAATGGCCAATGCCGACCCGGTCGAGATGTATTTGAACGACGTCTTCACCGTCACTGTGAACCTTGCCGGATTGCCCGGTGTGGCGGTTCCGGTGGGGTTGGATGCCAAGGGCTTGCCGATGGGGCTGCAATTGATCGGGCGGCCTTGGGATGAGGGCGGTCTTCTCAATCACGCCTATGTGCTGGAGCGGGCTGCGGGCTTTGTGGCCAAGCCGGACAAATGGTGGTAGTGGGCGGAAAATGACCAAATGCCGAGGCTGATGATGCGCGCGCCCGTTCTGATTTTGGCAGCCCTTGGGCTGGCCGCCTGCTCTGTTGCTGTGCCCGATTCGGGCGCGGGTGTGGGGTTCAACGATTACAACAGCTACAATGCCCCGGCCCCGATTGCCCCGGCGACCGGATTTTCGCCCAGTGCGGCGGCGGCGGCGATTGCCGCGGCTGAAGGCGGATCGAGGGCCCCCGCGCCCTCGGTGCTGCCACAGGTGCAAGCGCAACCGCAGGCGTTGCCCGCCACCCGACCGCGTGGCGATGCCCCGGACGGCATTCAGCAAACCAGTTCCGAGATGGCCTATGTCAAGGACGGCGTGTCAGACGAGCAGGATTTCGCAGCGGTGGCCGCCCGCGAGACCATCGAAAGCGACAAGGCCCGAATCGCCACCAACCGCGCCAAATACCAGGTCGATCAACCCGGCGCGCTGCCGCAGCGTGCGGGTGAGTCTGGCCCGAACATCGTCGAGTTCGCGATTTCCACGACGCATCCGGTCGGCACCCAGATGTACAACCGCTCTGGCCTGCGGCTGACCAGTTCGGGCGCTGCCTGCGCAAAGTTCACCTCTCCTGATCTGGCGCAAGAGGCGTTTCTGGCGGCGGGTGGCCCGACCAGAGACCGCAAGGGGCTGGATCCGGACGGTGACGGTTTTGCCTGCGCCTGGAACCCGCTGCCGTTCCGGTCCGCATTGAATTGACGCTTTGCCCCTCGCCCAACTTTGGGGAACGGCGGGGGGGCGTTCGGCCTTCGATCATCGTGATCCACTACACCGCCATGGCCAGCTGTGCCGAGGCGCAGGCACGGCTGTGCGATCCGCAGTTTGAAGTATCGGCGCATTGGTTGATCTCGGAAACCGGGCAGGCTTTGGCGCTGGTGGATGAGGCCCACCGCGCCTGGCACGCGGGAGCGGGGGAATGGGCGGGGTTGACCGATATCAACAGCCATTCCATCGGGATAGAACTGGCCAACACCGGCAGCCAGCCCTTTGCCGAACCGCAGATGGTCGCCTTGGAGGCGCTGCTGCGCGGCATCATGGCGCGCTGGGCGATTCCCGCGCATCACGTCATCGCGCATTCAGACATGGCACCGGGCCGCAAGGGCGATCCGGGGCGGCGGTTTGACTGGCGCCGCCTTGCGCTGCAAGGGC
>JBIHZO010000358.1:0-4012 GCA_044231405.1 Cypionkella sp.
CCGTGCGGCACTGAGAAGAACGGCTTCAGCCGCGCCATTTATGCGTCCGCAAGCCAGTAAAGATCCCTCATTTGACACGTCTTTGGTGCCTAGAATGAATCAGTTAAAACTGGCCCGACAAGGACTGCAAGGGGTTCTGAGCCTAGATGAGATCAAATGTGGTGCCGCCAAGCTGCAGGTTCAACTGGGTCATAGCGGCGCCGTCGGCGATTATCCACAGCACCAGACCACTGGGTTTATGGGTCACGATGGCCTCGGCGGTGGTATTGCCGACGCCTTCCACCGCTGCGAATTTCACTTGAAATTGCGACTTCGAGGCACCTGTTGCCGTGTAGGCCAGGTAATCCCCTTGTTGCGCTGAATAGTCGGTGATCACGTCTTGCCCGGCGGCCATCGGGTTGAACTCAAACCGATCCGCGCCCAGACCGCCTGTCAGCCAATCTTCGCCCAAGCCCCCCGTCAGCGTGTCATTGCCATCGCCACCGTAAATCCGGTCAGTTCCCGCGTCGCCTGTCAGCCAATCGCGGCCGGCGTTGCCTTGCAGGGTGTCGTCCCCGTCACCACCCCAGATGCGGTCATCGCCCAATCCGCCCAACAGGCTGTCGGCCCCGGCCCGCCCGGAGAGGGTGTCATTGCCCGCGCCCCCGTCAATATGGTTGTCCAAAGCATCGCCCGACAAGTTGTCGCGCAGCTTTGATCCGATAATGGCCTCGATGCCGACAAAACTGTCGCCCTTGGCGCTGTAGGTGTTCAAGGCGGGGTTGGCCAGATCCAGCACCTGACCCGCCACCGCAGAGGCAAAGCTGACCCAATCATAACCTTCGCCTCCGTCCATCACGTCGGCGCCGTAGCCGCCGTCCAACGTGTCATTGCCCGCACCGCCAAACAATGTGTCATTGCCGCTGAACCCCGACAGCAGGTCATGGCCCGCACCGCCATCCAGAAGGTTCGCCAACCCGTCACCGCGCAGGTCATCGGCGAAATTGCCGCCCAACACCCCCTCGATGCCACTGTATATGTCCCCGGCGGCGTCAGAGGTGTTCAGTTTGGGTTTGGCAAGATCGGCACGCACTGCTGCTGTGGCATTGGCATAACTGGCATGGTCAAAACCATCGCCCCCGGTCAGCACATCCGCGCCCGCGCCACCTTCCAGCGTGTCGGCACCCAAACCGCCGAGCAATGTGTCGGCACCGCTGCGCCCTTGCAAAAGGTCATTGCCTGCGCGCCCGGTCAGCGTGTCACGGCCCGCGCCGCCGTCCAAAAGATTGTCACCCGCGTCACCACGCAAGTCATCCGAAAAGCCGCTGCCCAGCACGCCCTCAACCGCCACCAGAACATCGCCAAAAGCGTCGCCGGTGTTGAGGTTTTGCGTGGCCAGATCGACAGTCACGGCCGCCAAGGCACTGACATAGCTGGACATGTCAAAACCGTCGCCACCGATCAGCATATCCGCCCCCGCGCGCCCCATCAGGATGTCGTTGCCCGCACCACCGTTGAGTGTGTCGTTCCCCGCCTCACCAAAAAGGCTGTCATCGCCAGCGCCCCCCCCACTTGGCTGAGAGAACACCAGCATAAGGACTTCATAAGGGTTCAAAGCAGCGCGCAGCGACCCGCCAGAGAACAGGCCACTGAGTGGTAGCTCTCTCAGGCTCGCCAGAGCATCATGCTCCATGTAATATGGAACGGCCACCTTGGAACCATATGGGATTACATGCTGTCCATCGCTGGTGGCGAGATCGACCCCGACAACTTCTGCCGAAACCAACGTCTTGTTTGCCACAAGGGACTGCAAATTGAAGGTAAACTCACTTGGCTCATTTGTTCTCGAGGCGAAGTAGATCACTGTCGATAGAGAGTTTGCATATGTAGAAATCTCAATATCCCGAATATCCTCTTCAACTTTGATCAGTTCAAGGCCAATCAAATGCTCGGCCATATGCTCCAAGACGGCACCGGACGGCGAAAGAACAGGTTTGCCCTTCAGAGTGCCAGCAATATCAGTGGCCCGAATCGACAGCAGAGGCCAAGTAAATGCACTGTCAACGCCCAGTCGAATCATGCTTTCAAACATGAACAACATGACGCCAGCACCTTTAAGTCCCCATTGGGCTTCATTATCACCCGCGACGTTCCACTCGGTGATGCCAATATCAAGATCGGAATACCCGGCAGCCTTCCACGCTGCGATGTCTTTATCAACATTTCGCATAGCCGCAGAGCTGAAATTAAGATCATCGCGCTCGTCAATGTAGTAGATGTGCTCTACCAATCCCGTGATGCTCTTCTTTGAGTTCAGTGAAATTTGTTCAATAATATCTTCGTTGGCGATCATCGTCTTCGCGTGCCAAGTCAGAAGTCCATCTGAGCCGAAATCTGAGCTTTTGAGATCTAACGAACTTAGAAGCTTTGGGTCTGATGAGCTTGTGATTGTATCGTAGATGCCATCTGCTGCGAATTCCAGCGCAAATGGTCCTCCCATCTGACAAAGAACCCCGACCTCCTCGGTGCTTTGAGATCCGAGAAAGATTTGAATCTCCTTTGATATTACGGGTGCAAGCGCGTCGACGATGCGGCCGTACTCAGTCGACGACATCGCTCCAGACCCCCAGTATTCATTGCCTATTTCGAAGGCTTTGATAAGTTTAGAGACTCCTTCAACTCCAAGTATTCCCTGTGCGTCTTGCAGAGTATTTGCAATAAAGGATCGAACATACTCAATTTGTATTTCGTCGACACTCCTATTGCCAAACCCGTCACGATCAACACCAAGAAGCATGCGGGTTGGTATTGTAATCGTGACTGGCACACCAAGAGTGTTTGCCATATCCAAGAATGCGTCTAATGGTACCAACTGTCTGCCTTGATCATCGGCCGTTCGATGTGGATCGCGGACGGAAAAGCTCTCTTCCGTCATACTCCCACCAGGGAAGCGAAGGCCAGTTGCCCCGACCATATCAAAAGCTTCAGCGAAATTTCCGTCTGGATTCGACGAATATAAGCGAGTCAGAAAATTCGTAGAAAACATTTCCGCTTTTACGAAATTTCCAGTTCCAGGCCCAAATGAATACATGAACATGCTTCTCCACAACATTTGTTGGGAACATCGCGAGATGCATCGCAATCAGAGCGATGGAATGAAGGGGACACTTTGGCTATCGCCTAATTTGGGCTGCCTGTTTTTTTGAAAAAGGCCTAGCCATTGAGGATATTTATCCGGCAATCATTCTTGGCGCATCCTTGACATACCCAATTATTATTGCGGTACCATGGCGGTCGCCACGGCGCTTGTGGGCAAAGGACGTTGCGGCAGGTCTTCGGATTTGATGCTCATTCAAAGGTTGCACTTTTCATCTAATGAGAGTTTAGGTCTCTCTAAGGAGTAATTGTCTCAAAAGAGAGTTTTAACCAGACTAATGAGTTGGCCTTGAACAATTCATTAAGGCCAATTTGACATGCTGATCCTGGCGTCCTGGGTGGTCGTCTGCGTTCAGAATGGCGGCGACGATGCAAGCAAGCCAAGCCCGGAGATGGGCGAAGATCTTGCGCGTGTTGTGGCAGCAGCCACAGAGGACGGCGAAGAGGGTGTCGGCAGAGGTACGCTTCAGCGGACAGTCTGACAGGAGGCCGTCGGTTTTCATGTGACCGATTCTGCCTCAGCCGCGCTTCGGCGGTGGAGGTCTGAGAGCAGCTTCGGCGTCAGGCCGCACCTTGTGCCGCTGACCAGGATGCGGGTCGCATCGACGCCATGTCCGCGGTCAACGACGGCCAGATCGGGGTGCTGGTCGGTCAGAATTGATACCTGTTCCAGCGCGGTCTTCAGGGTGTGGCCGTGATAGTGGTCGCCCGCACAGCTGCGTATGGCCCGTCACGAAGCCTTCGTCCAGCGTGGTGGCCGCGCTGACTTTACAGCCTAATTCGTAGCGGACGCGGGCTTTGCCTTTCGAGATGCAATCTACCTCGGGAGCTATGCTTGAATTTGGGTGACGCGACCTGATCAAGCGGCGTTGGTTTT
>JBIHZO010000042.1:0-12811 GCA_044231405.1 Cypionkella sp.
CCAACCACTTTCCGGGTGCTTTGGGTGCCACCGTTGCCTGGCGTATTCCATGAGCTGTGATGCGCCCATGAGCGCCAGGCCCAATCCCGATATAGTCGCCGCCGCGCCAGTAGATCAGGTTGTGCACAGATTCAGAGCCGGGGCGCGCGTGATTGGAGACCTCATATGCGGGCATGTTCCGCTTGTCGGCCAACTCTTGTGTCATTTCATACAGTTCTGCCGACAGATCTTCGCTTGGAAGCCCCTTCAAGCCGCCTTTGGCAAACCGATCTCCAAAGGCGGTACCATCCTCTATGGTCAGCTGATAAAGGGATAGATGATCAATCGCCAGGTCCAGCGCCTTCGCAAGCTCAATCGACCACTCTTTGACAGACTGATCCTGCCTGGCATAGATCAGATCAAAGCTCACCCTGTCAAAGCAGTTTCGCGCGATGTGAAAAGCGGTCTGTGCTTCTGCTGCCGTATGTCGGCGGCCAAGCCGACGCAGGTCGTCATCATTCATCGCCTGCATACCCATCGAAACGCGCGTCACACCAGCGTCGCGATAGCCCCGAAATCGTCCTGCCTCGATTGAGCCCGGGTTCGCTTCAAGTGTGATTTCTGGATCGTTGCGCATCGGCCAGGTGGCCCGCACACGCTCTAGAACTGCGGCCACCGTATCTGGCGACATCAATGACGGCGTACCGCCACCGAAAAACACGCTGTCCAAACGCCGCCCTTTTGTTTCGAGTCCAAGGCGGTCAATCTCGGTGAGGTATGCGCGCTTCCAACGGTCTTGGTCGATATGCGTGGCAACATGGCTGTTGAAATCGCAGTACGGACATTTGGATTCGCAAAATGGCCAGTGAATATACAGGCCAAACCCACCGTGTTGCCAATCTTCCATCGTCATCCCTTGAATGCCGTTACCTCTATCTCGACCAACATTTCAGGCCTTATTAGACCTGCGATCACCATTGTTGCTGCCGGGCGTATGTCAGCAAGCACCGAACCCAGCACCGGGACCAAATCCGGAACAAGCCCCGCATTTGTTACAGTGTATTGCACACGAACAACATCGCTCAAATGGAAGCCAGCCTCAGCCAAAACCGCGTTGATGGTGGCAAAGCAATTTGCCGCCTGCGCCGCTATACCATCGGGCATCAGCATGGTTTTGTAATCATAGCCGGTAACGCCCGACACAAAGCACCACCCACCCTTTACGATGGCGCGGCTGTAGCCCATCGTGGTCTCAAACGGTGATCCGGTTGAAATATGTTTCACGTGAAACATTCCCTGACCATCTTGCGGAATGCATCGGCGCGGTGGCTGATCTGGTTCTTTTGCCAGCGATCCATTTCACCGAAGGTTAACCCAAAGCCGTCGGGCTGAAAAATCGGATCATACCCATGCCCTTGATCGCCTCGCATCGGCCAGACAATTTGCCCTGCCATCACGCCCTCAAACACTTCATCATGGCCATCAGGCCAGGCCAAAACCAAAGTGCAGCGAAATTGGGCAAGGAACGGCTCTAATGCCGAAACAGGCTCTAACTTGGCCCAAGTCCGCGTCATTGCCATCGTAAAATCGCGCCCCGTCGGGGTTTCAGCCCAGTCTGCGGTGTAAACTCCTGGCGCACCGTTCAAAGCGTCAATGGTGATCCCAGAATCATCTGAAAGCGCCGGCAGTCCAGAGGCCCGCGCCGCCGCGTGAGCTTTGATCCGCGCATTTCCCACAAATGTCGTTTCAGTTTCGGCCGGTTCCGGCAGCCCCAGATCGCCCGCTGACAACACCGTCAGGCCAAACGGCTCCAACAACTTGGCGATCTCCTCCAGTTTCCCGCGATTGTGCGTCGCCACCAAAAGGGTGTCGCCGGAAAATTTGCGCATCACACCAACCCCAACGCCGCCCTCTGAGCGGCAACCAACCCGACCGCACCCGCCTCGGCCAAGTCCAGCAACTCCCCCATCTCGGCACGCGAGAAAGTGGCCCCCTCTGCCGACATCTGCACCTCTATCAAGCGACCGCGACCGGTCAGAATGAAGTTCCCATCTGTGCCCGCAGCGGAGTCCTCCACATAATCCAGATCAAGCACCGGTTGCCCTGCGTAGATCCCACAGGAAATTGCTGCGACGTGATCAATCATCGGGTCGCTTGTAATCGCGCCAGCCTTCAGCAACTTGTTCATGGCAAGCCGCAAAGCCACCCATCCGCCTGTGATGGAAGCACAGCGCGTGCCGCCATCCGCCTGTAAAACGTCGCAGTCCACGACAATTTGGCGCTCTCCCAGCGCCGAACGATCAACCCCGGCCCGCAACGCGCGCCCGATAAGCCGTTGAATCTCTTGGGTTCTGCCAGTTTGTTTACCTGCAGCCGCTTCGCGACGGGTCCGCGAATTTGTGGCACGCGGCAACATGCCGTATTCCGCTGTCACCCAACCAAGCCCGGTATTTTTCAAGAATGGCGGCGCCTTGTCTTCAATTGTAGCCGAGCAAAGCACATGGGTCTCGCCCATTTTGATCAGACAAGAGCCTTCGGCGTGTTTCATCACCCCGACCTCAATCGACACCGGACGCATCTCATTCAATTTCCGACCAGAAGGGCGCATCGTGTTTTCCTTTTACCGCTTTGGATCAAATAGGCCCGCCGCCCGCAATTGTGCAACCCTCATTGACGGCGGCCCCATTCGCTCCTTATGGTACCAATCCCTTGGAATGCTGAAGAATGCACAACGGCGCGAAACTTCTGTCTGAAATGAATGAGCGCTCGCGCGAGGTTTTTCGGCGCGTCGTCGAGGGCTATCTGGTGTCGGGTGACCCTGTTGGATCGCGGACGCTGACCCGAAGCATGACGGAACGGCTGTCGGCGGCAACCATCCGCAATGTGATGCAAGACCTTGAGCTTCTTGGTCTTCTGGACAGCCCGCACGTCTCTGCTGGACGTATTCCCACCCAGTTGGGCCTACGCATGTTCGTCGATGGCCTGCTCGAAGTGGGTGTTGTGGCGGCAGAAGATCGGCAACTGATGGATGCCGCCATGACCAGCGGTGACCAGGATGTCGCCGCCCTTCTGGACCATGTCGGCGCAACCCTGTCCGGGATCACCCGTGGCGCAAGCGTGGTGCTTGCCCCCAAGCAAGAGGCTCCGATTCGTCATATCGAATTTGTCAGTCTCGCTGCAGATCGCGTTTTGGTCGTTCTGGTTTTCGCCAATGGCCATGTTGAGAACCGTATTTTCACGCCGCCGCCCGGCCAGACACCGTCCTCTATGCGAGAGGCGGCAAATTTTCTGAACGCCTTGGCCGAAGGCAAAACCCTTTCGGAACTGCGCAGTTCCGTGGGAGTCGATATCGCGCGACGGCGGCAGGAAATCGATTCGCTGGCGCGGGCGCTTGTGGAAAGCGGCATCGCGCTTTGGGACAATACGGATGAGCACGCCGAAAGATTGATCGTACGCGGCCGATCCAACCTTTTGGAAAGCGCCAACGAGTCTCAGGACATCGAGCGCATCCGCACTCTGTTTGACGATCTCGAACGCAAGCGGGACATCGCCGATTTCCTGGAATTGACGGAAACCGGGGAGGGTGTGCGCATTTTTATTGGGTCTGAGAACAAACTCTTCTCACTTTCGGGTTCCTCTCTGGTGGTCTCTCCCTATATGAACGCAGATCGAAAGATCATTGGTGCTGTAGGCGTGATTGGACCAACCCGGCTGAACTATGGCCGGATCGTTCCGATTGTGGACTACACCGCGCAACTGGTTGGCAGGTTATTGACCGAACGCGGCACAGGCTGACGCGGTCGGGGTTGCAGAACGGAAAGACAAGGAAGACGACGATGGCGCAGGATAACACCGCACCCGAAGGCATTGATCTGGAAGACATTGAAGATTTCATCGCGGCAGAAGAGCTGGACGCACTGCGTGCAGAACGTGATGAAATGCGCGATCGCTTCATGCGCGCGCTGGCCGACGCCGAAAACAGTCGCAAACGGTCTGAACGGGATCGTCGCGAAGCCGAGCAGTTTGGCGGATCCAAGCTCGCTCGTGACATGTTGCCGGTCTATGACAACCTGAAGCGCGCTCTGGATGCGGCCAACGATGAGACACGCGCTCAGGCCGCCGCCATGATCGAAGGACTGGAACTGACGTTGCGCGAGTTGACCAACGTTTTGGCCAAGCATGGCGTGACGCAGATCAATCCTGCTATTGGCGAGGTTTTTGATCCGCAGCAGCATCAGGCGATGTTTGAGGCACCGCTGCCGGGGACCAAGGCGGGCCAGATCATTCAGGTATTGGGAACAGGCTTCATGCTGCATGACCGGCTTCTGCGCCCGGCCCAAGTCGGTGTGTCTTCGAACACCCAAGGCTGAACCCTTGGCAAGCCCCGGAGGGTTTCACACCCTCCGGACCTCCCGTGGGATATTTTGGGGACAGATGAAGGCAAATTTGAATCAACTTTTCAGCATTTCCTTCAATTCGTAAACCAATCTCAGCGCCTGTATCGGAGTGAGCTCGTCCGGCAGGGTCTCGCGGAGCGCCGTTTCCACCGCGGATGGCTTGGCAGCCGCTCTTGGCGCGATTGCGGGCGTTGTACGGAACAGGGGCAGGTCGTCGATCAGCGCCTTCTGGCGCGATCCGCCTTGGCGTTCGCCTGATTCCAGCGCCTCCAGGACCAATTTGGCCCGCTCGATCACCGATTGTGGCAAGCCAGCCAGCCGCGCGACTTGCACGCCATAGCTGCGATCGGCGGCACCTTTCTTGACTTCGTGGAGAAAAATCACCTCGCCGTCCCATTCCTTGACGGTGACGGTTGCGTTTTCGACCCCGGACAACTTGCCCGCGAGGGCCGTCATCTCGTGGTAATGCGTCGCGAACAAGGCGCGGCAGCGGTTGGTTTCGTGCAGATGCTCCATTGTGGCCCAGGCGATGGACAGCCCGTCATAGGTCGCGGTGCCACGGCCGATTTCATCCAGGATCACCAAGGCGCGGTCATCGGCCTGGTTCAGAATCGCAGCGGTTTCGACCATCTCAACCATGAATGTAGACCGGCCCCGCGCAAGATCATCTGAGGCGCCAACCCGGCTGAACAACTGGCTGACCAAGCCAATATGGGCTGTTTTGGCGGGTACGAAACTGCCCGCCTGCGCCAACAGCGCGATCAGGGCGTTCTGGCGTAGAAACGTGGACTTACCTGCCATGTTCGGGCCGGTCAGAAGCCAGATTGCCGGTGTAGTGCTTGGTGTCAGAACGCAATCATTGGCCACAAAGGCACCACCGCCGTGTCTTCCCAAGGCGCGCTCTACCACCGGATGCCGACCGCCCGTCACCATAAAGGCATGGCTGTCATCCATATGCGGTTCTGTCCAGTTTTCCGCTGCCGCCAGATCAGCAAAAGCGCTGGTCAGATCAATTTCGGCCAAGCCGCGCGCGGCGCCGGCGATGACCCCGGATTGCGCCAGGATTGCTGATCTGAGCGCTTCGTAATGCCGCTTTTCAATCTCAAGCGCATGATTTGCCGCATTCAGGATTTTCGTTTCGATTTCGTTCAGCGGCAAGGTGGTGAAACGGACCTGATTGGCGGTGGTTTGCCGGTGGATGAACGTTTCTGAAAGAGGGGCGGCGAACATCTTTTCGGCATGGGCGGTGGTGGTTTCGATGAAATAGCCCAGCACGTTGTTGTGCTTGATCTTCAGGCTTTGCACGCCAGAAATGCCAATGTAATCAGCCTGCATCTGGGCAATCACACCGCGCCCTTCATCGCGCAGGCGGCGGGTTGCGTCCAACTCTTCGTCGTAGGTTTCGGCGATGTAGCCGCCATCCCGGGCCAAGAGCGGCGGTTCGGCAACCAAGGCACGGTCCAACAGGTCAATCAAGGCCTCATGCCCCAGCAGCGCCTGTGCCGCGGCGGTCAGCAGGGGTGGGGCTTCACTCAACAGTCCCGAGATGCGCAGCGCTTGGATCAGGCCTGTGCGGATGGCCGACATATCGCGCGGACCACCCCGGTCTAACGCCAACCGTGACAAAGCACGGTCCATATCCGGCACCTGGCGCAGATCGGCGCGGATATGTTCACGCATCTGGCTTTGGTCGCGCAGGAAGCGCACAGAGGCCAACCGCTCATGGATTACAGGCAGATCGCAGGATGGGCTGGACAGGCGGCGCTCCAGAAGTCGCGCGCCCGGCGCCGTGACGGTCCGGTCAATCGCTGCCAGCAATGACCCTTCGCGACCACCGGAAAGCGCCTGCGTGATTTCCAGATTGCGACGGGTCGCGGCATCGATCTGCATCGCGCTGCCCATGCTTTCCCGCAGTGGCGTGCGCAACAGTGGCAACTTGCCGCGTTGGGTCAGGTCAAGATAATCGACCAGCGCTCCCATCGCGGCCACTTCGGCCCGGCCAAAATTGCCGAAAGCATCCAGCGAACCGACATTCCACAGAGCGCAAAGCCGCCGTTCGGCGCTGGTGGAATCAAAGCTGCCGCGTGACAGGGCTGTCACTGCGGCCCCTGCTTCCGACACCAGACCCGCCAGATCAGTCTCGCGGCCCTCGGAGAGAAGCACCTCGCGGGGCACCAGCCGCGCCAATTCCGGGCCCAGCCGCACTGTCGGACAGGGCATCACCCGCAGCTCACCCGTAGAGATATCGACCCAAGCCAAGGCGCTCTCTCCCCGCACTTCGGCAAAGGCAGCCAGATAGTTGTGCCGCCGTGCCTCCAGCAAGGAGTCTTCGGTCAAGGTGCCCGGCGTGACCAGCCGCACCACATCGCGCCGCACCACCGATTTGGACCCGCGCTTTTTCGCTTCGGCGGGGTCTTCCATTTGCTCGGCAATAGCCACCCGAAAGCCTTTGCGGATCAGCGTCAGCAGATAGCCCTCGGCGGCATGATGCGGCACGCCACACATCGCAATTGGGGTGCCCTGATGAAAACCGCGTTTTGTCAGCGCGATGTCCAACGCTTCGGAAGCCGCGACGGCATCGTCGAAGAACATCTCGTAGAAATCGCCCATCCGGTAAAACAGCAGTGCGCCGGGGTTCTGCGCTTTGATGTCCAGATACTGCGCCATCATCGGCGTTACGGTTTCGTCGGTCATTTATTCCCCCAAAGGCTGCGCCAACCCTACAAAACCGGGGGGGCGACGAAAAGGCACTATCCGACAGGGGGGTGGGGGCGCTATGACCGCATGGCTTGCATAAGGATGGCCCCCCTGATGACGAAGACCAAGATCACCCCCGAAGAGGCGCTTGCCTATCACTCGGACCCCCGCCCCGGAAAATATGAGATTGTCCCCACCACCCCGATGGCGACGCAGCGCGATCTGTCGCTGGCCTATTCGCCCGGCGTGGCGGTGCCGGTGCAGGCCATCGCCGACAATCCCGCGACCGCTTATGACTATACGGTCAAGGGCAACATGGTGGCGGTGATTTCCAACGGCACCGCCATTCTGGGCATGGGCAATCTGGGCGCTCTGGCGTCCAAGCCGGTGATGGAAGGCAAGGCGGTGCTGTTCAAGCGCTTTGCCGATGTGAACGCAATTGATATTGAACTGGACACCGAAGATCCCGAGGAAATCATCAAAGCGGTTTCCCTGATGGGACCAACCTTTGGCGGTATCAATCTTGAGGATATCAAGGCGCCCGAGTGCTTCATCATCGAACAGCGCCTGAAAGAGATCATGGACATACCAGTGTTCCATGACGATCAGCACGGCACGGCGGTTATTTGTGCGGCGGGTCTGATCAACGCGCTGGAGATCAGCGGCAAGAAAATCCAGGACGTGCGGATCGTGCTGAACGGGGCAGGGGCTGCGGGCATTGCCTGCCTTGAGCTGCTGAAATCGATGGGCGCACGCCATGACAATTGCATCATGTGTGACACAAAAGGCGTGATCTATCAGGGCCGTACCGAAGGCATGAACCAGTGGAAGTCGGCCCATGCCGCAAACACCGGTCTGCGCACGCTGGACGAGGCGATGGCGGGGGCGGATGTGTTTCTGGGTGTCTCGGCCAAGGGGGCCGTAACCCAAGCGATGGTCGCCAGCATGGCCGACAATCCGGTCATATTTGCGATGGCAAACCCTGACCCGGAAATCACGCCCGAAGAGGCGCATGCTGTGCGTGCTGACGCCATCGTGGCGACGGGGCGCAGCGATTACCCCAATCAAGTCAACAACGTGCTGGGGTTCCCCTACCTGTTCCGTGGCGCTTTGGACATCCACGCCCGCGCCATCAATGATGAGATGAAGATCGCCTGCGCCAAGGCTTTGGCGGCGCTTGCCCGCGAGGACGTGCCGGACGAAGTGGCGATGGCTTACGGCCGCAAGCTGTCCTTCGGCCGCGATTACATCATCCCGACGCCGTTTGATCCGCGCCTGATCTATGTGATTCCACCTGCTGTGGCCAAGGCGGGGATGGATACGGGGGTGGCCCGCCGCCCGATCGTCGACCTGAAAGGCTATGAACAAAGCCTGAAGGCCCGCATGGACCCGACCGCAAGCATCCTGCAGGGCATTCACGCCCGTGCGAAACAGGCCCAGGCCCGGATGATCTTTGCCGAAGGGGATGATCCTCGTGTGCTGCGCGCCGCCGTGGCCTATCAGCGCGCCGGTCTGGGCCGGGCTTTGGTGGTGGGGCGTGAAGCGGATGTGAAGGAAAAGCTGGAAACCGCAGGTCTGGGCGATGCGGTGCGAGAGCTGGAGATTGTCAACGCCGCCAACTCCCGCCACCTCGATCAGTACAAGGACTTCCTGTACCAGCGCCTGCAACGCGAAGGCTTTGACCGCCACGACGTCCACCGTCTGGCAACCCGCGACCGCCATGTGTTCTCGGCCCTGATGCTGCAGCATGGCCATGGCGACGGGCTGATCACCGGGGTAACGCGCAAATCGGCGCACATTCTGTCACTGCTAAATCATGTCTTTGACGCCAAAGCCTCGGACGGCGCGGTGGGGGTGACGGCCTTGCTGCACAAGGGCAAGATCGTCTTGATCGCCGACACGCTGGTGCATGAATGGCCGGACGAGGTGGATCTTGCCAACATCGCCACCAAAGCTGCAGGCGTTGCGCGCAATCTGGGTCTGGTGCCTCGCGTGGCCTTTGTGTCTTTTTCAACCTTCGGCTATCCGGTGTCAGAGCGCGCGACCAAGATGCACGCTGCCCCCAAGGTGCTGGACGCCCGTAAGGTTGATTTCGAATACGAAGGCGAAATGACGGTGGATGTGGCGCTGAACCCCGATGTGATGGCGCAATACCCGTTCTGTCGGCTGACTGGCCCCGCCAATATTCTGGTGGTTCCAGCGCGGCATTCGGCTTCGATCTCGGTCAAGCTGTTGCAGGAGATGGCGGGCGCAACCGTGATCGGGCCGATTCTGACCGGGGTGAAGAAACCCATTCAGATCTGTTCGACCAATTCGACGGTGAACGACATTCTGAACATGGCGGTGATGGCGGCCTGCAAGGTCGGCTAGTGAAGATATTCGGCGGCGGACCCCCAGAGCTCTGACACCCGGGCATCACGCCCGCACGATTCCCGGTAAAACTTATAGGCGCTGGCCTTCGATTTTGGCCCGCGCCGCGTCAGCACGACGTCGCCGCTTTTGTAGTAATCCTGATGATAAGCTTCGGCGGGCCAGAATGTTTTCGCGGCCAGCACCGGGGTAACGATCTTTTGCCCCAGTTCCGCCTCGGCCCGCGCCACTTCATCCTGCGCCGCCTGCTTTTGCGCGGCATCAAGCGGGAAGATGACCGACCGGTAGGCATTGCCCCGATCACAGAACTGCCCGCCCGCATCGATCACATCGGTTGACCGCAGAAACTTGGCCACCACCTCGGCATAGCTGATCTTGCTGTCGTCAAAGGTGATCTGCACCGCCTCGTAGTGGCCTTCGTGATTGTCATAGGTCGGGTTCTGTGACGCGCCGCCGGTGTAGCCCGAGATCACATCCTTTACCCCCGGCTCGCCTTCGAAATTGGACTCGACGCACCAGAAGCAACCGCCTGCCAGCACTGCTTTCTGTGTTTTGGCCTGGGCGACTCCGGTGAAGGCAAGGGTGAGGGCAAGGGCAAGGCGGATCATGACTGTCTCCTGTGATTTGGGCCACCCTGCGGCAGGGGGCCGGTCCGGGCAATTCACCCATCCGTGAGGTCACGCCATGGTGAAGGACCCCTTGGCCTTTGCCGCGCGCCGCAATAGCCTGCCCCCAAACAGGAGCCGCCCATGACCGATCATGTATCCACCCATCAAGCCGAAGATGACGCCCGCAACGAATCCATCGTGATTTATGTGAATGGCCAGATCGTGCCAAAGGCGCAGGCGATGGTGTCGGTCTACGATTCGGGCTTCATGCTGGGCGATGGCGTGTGGGAGGGCATCAGGCTTTACAATGGCCGATGGACCTTTCTGGAGGAACATATCGAACGGCTGTTCGAGGCCGCGAAGGCGATTGATCTGGATATCGGGATGACGCCGGATCAGGTGATTTCGGCTGTGACAGAGACGCAAAAGGCCAATGGCATGATCACGGACGCCCACGCCCGCCTGATGGTGACGCGGGGAGTCAAGACGCGGCCGTTCCAGCACCCCAAACTGTCGCAGCGCGGTCCAACCGTGGTGATCATCATGGAGCACAGCCGCCAGAAACTGCCGCGCCCGATCCGTCTGGCCACGGTGCCGCATCTGCGCGGACTGCCGATGACGCAGGACCCCAAGCTGAACAGCCACTCCAAGCTGAACTGTATCCTCGCCTGCATCGCCGCCGAAAAAGCCGGCGCGGATGAGGCGCTGATGCTGGACGTGCATGGTTTCGTGAACACCACCAACGCCTGCAATTTCTTTATCGTGCGCAAGGGGCAGGTTTGGACCAGCACCGGCGACTACTGCATGAACGGAATCACCCGTCAGAAGGTGATCGACCTGTGTCGCGCAAACACCATCCCAGTGTTTGAGCGCAATTTCAGCCTTGTAGAGACATATTCGGCTGATGAAGCCTTTCTGACCGGCACCTTCGGGGCGCAGACTCCAGTAGGGTCAATCGACGGAAGGGTGATCGGAACCGGCCAAATGGGGCCGATAACCGAGCGCCTCCGGGGGCTTTACAAAGCGATGGTGGGGGCATGACCATGGCAACCAAACGCATCGCGATGTGGTCCGGTCCGCGCAATCTGTCCACGGCCATGATGTACAGCTTTGCTGCGCGCGGTGATTGTACAGTCTGGGACGAACCGTTTTACGCGGCCTATCTGGACGCGACCGGGGTCAACCACCCGATGCGTGATGACATCATCGCGGCGCACGAACCTGATCCCGACGTCGTGGCGGCGACCTGCAGGGGGCCGGTGCCGCAGGGCAATGCTCTGTTCTATCAAAAGCACATGACATTGCACATGGTTCCAGAGTTTGACCGCCGCTGGATGCGGTCCTGCACCAACGTATTCCTGATCCGCCATCCGGCCCGCGTGGTTGCCAGCTATGCCAAAAAGCGTGAGGGTGCGACGCTGGTCGATATCGGATTTGTGCAACAGTCAGAACTGTTCGACGAGGTTTCGGCGTGGTCTGGGTCTGCTCCGGTGGTGATCGACAGCGACGATATACGCGCAGACCCCGAGGCGATGCTGCAAAAGCTATGCGCCGCGATCGGGATTTCGTTCACCCGCAAAATGCTCCGATGGCCAGCGGGCGGCAATGCGGCAGATGGTGTCTGGTCTCCACATTGGTATGCGGCTGTGCATCGCAGCACCGGCTTCGACGGCGCAGAAGGCCCTTTGCCCGATTTGGGCGGCGCTTACGCCGATCTGGCTGCACAGGCTTTGCCCAATTACGACAAGTTGGCCGAATTCAAAATCTGAGCAGAGCAAAAGCGCCGCCCCATCTGGAGTGGGGCGGCAGTGTTTCACGTGAAACAGATCAATGTTTTTGTGCCACTCGCGCATTCCGCGTGGCGATCAGCTTCAGACGCAGCGCGTTCAACCGGATGAACCCCGCCGCATCCTTCTGATCATAAGCCCCCGCATCATCTTCAAAAGTCACATGTTTTTCTGAGTAAAGGCTGTGATCAGACCAGCGAGCCACAGTCCGCGCCGAACCTTTGTAAAGCTTTACCCTCACAGTGCCCGAAACATGTTCTTGGCTTTTGTCGATCAGAGCCTGAAGCATTTCCCGCTCAGGCGAGTACCAGAAACCGTTGTAAATCAACTCGGCATACCGTGGCATGATGCTGTCTTTCAGATGCCCGGCGCCTGCGTCCATGGTGATCTGCTCGATCCCGCGATGCGCTTCCAGCAAGATGGTGCCACCCGGCGTTTCATAAACCCCGCGCGATTTCATACCGACAAAGCGATTTTCCACCAGGTCGAGCCTGCCAACCCCATGCGCGCCGCCCAATTCGTTCAACTTGGTCAGAATCGTTGCCGGGCTCATCGCAACACCATTGATCGCCACGGCATCGCCAGCCTCAAAGGTGATCTCCACCATTTCTGGCGTATTGGGTGCATCTTCCGGGGCGACGGTGCGCTGGTAGACGTATTCTGGCGCTTCATCCGCCGGGTTTTCCAGCGCCTTGCCCTCGGACGAGGTGTGCAACAGGTTCGCGTCCACCGAGAAAGGCGCTTCGCCGCGCTTGTCTTTGGCAATCGGAATCTGGTTCGCTTCTGCGAACTCGATCAATTTGGTGCGGCTGGTCAAGTCCCACTCACGCCATGGCGCGATCACCTTGATGGCAGGGTTCAGCGCATAGGCCGACAACTCGAACCGCACCTGATCATTGCCCTTGCCAGTCGCCCCATGCGCCACTGCATCCGCGCCGGTTTCAGCGGCGATTCGAACCAGATGCTTGGAGAT
>JBIHZO010000359.1:0-3993 GCA_044231405.1 Cypionkella sp.
AGCTTTTCGGCAAAGTTTTCAGGACCGAAGTCGAACTCATGATTGCCGGGCACCGCCAGATCGAAGGGCACAAGGTTGGTCAGATCAATGGTGTTCTGGCCCTTGTCGAATCCCGAAAGCAACGAGGGCGACAGCATATCGCCATCAAACAGGTACAAGGTGTTGGGGTTGGCGGCGCGCTCTGCTTTGGCCACCGCGTTCAGACGGGCGAAACCGCCGCGGCCATCCTCCTCGGCAAAGTTGTAAACGTCGCCCACGCCCAGCAGGGTCAGCTTGACGGTTTCGGCAGACAAAGGGGCCGCAGACAGCGCGGCAAGAATGGCAAGGGCAGACGCCCGGTTCAAGCGACTCATCAGGAAATCCTCCGAAGGTTGTCAATGGCAATGATGGTCTGCGTGACCCGGCGGCTTGTCAAAAGCTTTTGCAGGCCGATGCGACACCAATATGACAGCGTCGGCGGCTCTGCGCCCATTGACCGAAACGTCGGTTCGGGGCATGACGCGGCTATGTTGATATACAAGATATTCCGCCGCCCCGAATGGGATGCCTTCAAATCCGCCGGGCAAACCCTTGGCGCGCCGGTTGATCTGGCCGATGGCTTCGTGCATTTCTCGTCCGCCCCCCAATTGGCCGAAACCGCCGCCAAATATTTTGGCGAGGAAAGCGATCTGGTGTTGGTGGCCTTTGACACAGACCGGTTGGGCGATGCCTTGAAATGGGAGGTGTCGCGCGGCGGTGCGTTGTTCCCGCACCTGTTTCGCGGGCTGGTCATGTCGGATGTGGTCTGGGACAAATCGCTGCCCTTGGGGGCGACGGGTCATATTTTCCCGGAAGGTGTGTTTTGAACCTGATCGAACGTTTTGGCCTGAAGGCGCTGCACCGCCTCGACCCGGAGCGCGCGCATTCGCTGTCGTTGCAGGCGCTGTCGCTGCGGCTGGTGCCCTTGCCCGGTGTGGTGACGTCGTCGCGTCTGGCGGTGCGTCTGGCGGGGATGGATCTGCCCAACCCGGTCGGGCTGGCGGCGGGCTATGACAAGAACGCCACGGCGGTGGGGCCACTGTCGCGCGCGGGCTTCGGGTTTATCGAGGTCGGGGCCGCGACGCCGCGCCCACAACCCGGCAACCCGCAACCGCGCCTGTTTCGCCTGACCGAGGACCGCGCCGCCATCAACCGCTTTGGCTTCAACAACGAGGGTGCGGTGGCGATTGCCGCACGGCTGGCAATGCGCAAACCGGGGCCGGTTCCGGTGGGGCTGAACCTTGGGGCCAACAAGGACAGCACCGATCGCGCTGCTGACTTCGCCGCCGTTCTGGCGGTCTGTGGACCGCATGTCGACTTCGCGACGGTGAATGTCAGCTCTCCCAACACGGAAAGGTTGCGCGACTTGCAAGGCCGCGCAGCGCTGTCTGCGTTGCTGGCCGGTGTGATGGAAACGCGGGCCGCTTTGGCGCGCCCGATCCCGGTGTTCCTGAAGATCGCGCCCGATCTGAACGGCGATGAATTGGCCGAGATTGCCGAGGTGGCGCTGGCGTCGGGCCTGTCGGGCATCATTGCGACCAATACAACCTTGTCGCGAGAAGGTTTGATAAGTGCAAACGCGAGCCAAGTGGGAGGCCTTTCCGGCGCGCCTTTGTTCGAAAAATCTACTCGCGTTTTGGCGCAACTGTCCAAACTGACCGAGGGGCGTTTGCCCTTGATCGGGGTGGGCGGCATTTCGACTGCGGAACAAGCCTTTGAGAAACTGCGCGCCGGGGCCACGGCTGTGCAGTTCTACACCGCGATGGTCTATCAGGGCCTGTCGATGGCCGCCGGGATCGCACGCGGTCTGGACCGCATTTTGGCGCAGGGCGGCCACAGCAACGTTGCCGACATCACCGGGACGGGCCGCGACGCGTGGTTGTGATCTTCCGCAGCGCGCGCCGTGAAGATCTGGCAGCGATTGTCGCGCTGCTGGCTGATGATCCCTTGGGACGGGCCCGCGAAGATGTGGAACTGGCCCCCTATCTGGCCGCCTTTGACGACATCTTGGCCAATCCCATGCACCAGTTGATCGTGGGCGAAGCGGCGGGGCGCATCGTCGCCACCTGTCAGTTGACCATCCTCGTCGGTCTGTCCCGTCAAGGTGCCAAACGCGCTTTGGTCGAATCCGTCCGTGTACAGGCCGACCTGCGCAGTCAGGGCATCGGCGCAGAGCTGATGGCGGAATGTGAGGCCCGCGCCCGCGCCGCCGGAGCCACCGTTTTGCAGCTGACCACCGACAAAACCCGCAGCCGCGCCCATGCCTTCTACGACGGGCTTGGGTTCATTCCCAGCCACATCGGATACAAAAAGCCGCTCTAGCCGCATCCATCTGCGCAAAAAACCTCAGGGATGGCCCGAATGGGCAAGGTGGCGCCGGGCCCCCCTTTTCCCCACCCCTCAACAGCGCTACACCCTCTTTAACAAACGGGGGAATGACGATGGAAGACGGATTGAACAGCTTTATGACCGGGCCGGACGAACAGGGCCGCTTTGGCAAGTTCGGGGGCCGCTTTGTGTCCGAGACCCTGATGCCGCTGATCCTCGATCTGGAAGAGCGCTATGAATTCGCCAAGACCGACCCCAGCTTCTGGGCCGAGATGGAGGATCTTTGGAAGCATTACGTTGGCCGCCCCTCGCCGCTCTATTACGCCGACCGCCTGACCAAACATCTGGGCGGCGCGAAGATCTACATGAAGCGGGACGAGCTGAACCACACAGGCGCGCATAAAATCAACAACGTGCTGGGTCAGATCATTCTGGCGCGGCGGATGGGCAAAACCCGCATCATTGCGGAAACCGGGGCGGGTCAGCACGGGGTTGCGACGGCAACGGTCTGCGCCAAGTTTGGTCTGCAATGCGTGGTCTACATGGGCGCGCATGACGTGGAACGTCAAGCCCCGAACGTCTTCCGCATGAAGCTGCTGGGGGCCGAGGTGATTCCGGTGACCTCTGGCCGCGGTACGCTGAAAGACGCGATGAACGACGCGCTGCGCGATTGGGTCACCAACGTGCGCGACACCTTTTATTGCATCGGCACCGTCGCCGGACCGCATCCCTATCCGGCAATGGTGCGCGATTTCCAAAGCATCATCGGCAAGGAAGTGCGCTGGCAGATGGCCGAGCAAGAGGGTGAAGGTCGCTTGCCCGACACCATCATCGCGGCCATTGGCGGCGGGTCGAACGCCATGGGCCTGTTCTATCCCTTCCTTGATGATCCGTCGGTGAACATCATCGGGGTCGAGGCGGGCGGCAAAGGTGTTGATGACCGGATGGAGCATTGTGCCAGTCTGACCGGCGGTCGCCCCGGCGTGCTGCACGGCAACCGCACCTATCTGTTGCAAGACGATGATGGCCAGATTCTGGAAGGTTTTTCGATCAGCGCCGGTCTGGATTATCCCGGCATCGGCCCGGAACATTCGTGGCTGCACGACATGGGCCGTGTGCAATATGTCTCGATCACCGATGCCGAGGCGCTGGAGGCGTTTCAGTTGTCTTGCAAGCTGGAAGGCATCATCCCGGCCCTGGAACCCAGCCACGCGCTGGCCCATGTCATGAAGATCGCGCCAACCCTGCCTGCCGACCATATCATTGTGATGAACATGTGTGGTCGTGGCGACAAGGATATCTTCACAGTGGCCCGGCATCTGGGCGTGAAGATATCTGGATGATATCATAGACATTTCAAAGAATTAAGGCGCGTAAACGAAGGTTTACGCGCCTTTTTCCTTCTTCAATTGACCGCCGCAAACGTTTGGCGGATGGCGGCAAGGCTGCGGACGGGTCAGCTGTGTCCCGGCCTGAACGCCGATTCGACGGGTGGTGTCCCATCGCAGAGCGTCGTCGGGCAGAGGAGGTCAATCAGTATGGAGCGAGGGAAAGTGGTCATGATTGCGGGTAACAGGTTTCTGGTGCGTACAAGTGTTTCGGTGCTTGCGATGGTCCTATCAGCGTCAATGGCCTTGGCCGACGATG
>JBIHZO010000360.1:0-3989 GCA_044231405.1 Cypionkella sp.
TGGTGGCTGGCTGTGGCGGCTGAAGGACCGGATCGACCGCAAGTTCATGGCGAAGTTTGAGGATTATCCGGCGATGGCAGCGCCGGTGATCCCGGCGCGCGCCGTAAAGGGCTTGCGCGCGGCGATGGGGGACAAGCCGCTGTGCGGCGGTTGCGGGGCCAAGCTGGGGGCGAATGATCTGGGGGCGGCTTTGGCGGGGCTGCCAGCGCCAAGACGGGCCGATGTGCTGTCGGGCCGGGGCGATGACGCGGCAATCCTGCAAGCGCAGGACGGGGTACAGGTGTTGACCACCGACCATTTGCGCGCCTTTTCTCAGGACGCACGGCTGATGGCCCGGATCGCCGCCGTGCATGCCTGCGGCGACATCTGGGCGATGGGCGCCGCGCCGCAAGTGGCGTTGGCGCAGATCACCCTGCCGCGACTTTCGGCCGAAAAGGGCGGCGAAATGCTGGCCGAGATCATGGCCGAGGCGGCATCGGTCTTTGGCGAAGCGGGCGCGGATGTCGTGGGCGGACACACCTCCGTCGGGGCCGAGCTGACGATCGGGTTTACCGTCACCGGGCTGGCTGCGCGCGCGATCACCAAAGCGGGCGCGCGACCGGGAGATGTGCTGATCCTGACCAAACCCTTGGGCAGTGGCACGATCATGGCGGCGGAAATGGCACTGGCCCGGGTGCCAGACTTGATTCTGGGCGAGGCCGTGGCAGCGGCTTTGGCGGTGATGAGCCATCCCTTGGGCGCGGCTGCAGCGATCCTGGCCCCGCAAGCGCGGGCGATGACGGATGTGACAGGATTTGGTCTGGCCGGACATCTGCTGGAGATACTCGACGCCTCGGGCGTGGGTGCGCGGCTGCATGCGGCGGCTGTGCCAGTGCTGCCGGGGGCTTTGGCGCTGGCCGCCGCCGGACAGGGATCAAGCCTTGCCCCCGCCAACCGCGCGGCGACTTTGGGGCGTGTGACCGGGGAAGACGGCCCCCTGATGGCGCTGCTGCACGATCCGCAGACGGGCGGCGGCTTGCTGGCTGCTGTGCCATCGGAGGCGGCCCCTGCCCTGCTGGCGGCGCTGTTGGCGGCTGGTGAAAATGCAGCCATTGTGGGTGAAGTGGTGGCAGGGGCGCAGCGGATCGAGATGTCCTGACGCGGGGTCCGGCTGTCTTGGCCAAGGCGGGGCTTCACAGCAAGCAAGTAGTTGCATTTGCAGATACATGCCCGCGCGCCCGCAGGATGTTTCCAGACGGCTGAACCATAATCTTAGGATAATTTGATCGGTCTGGAAGGACAGGGATCGGCACAATCCGGTGCTGTGTCACAAAGAGTTATCTTGCTGGATTGATGCCTGGAACCAGTGTCGGCAACAAGGTGGCTATGCGGTCGGCCAAGCCGATCAGATCGGCGGGTGACAGGCTGCCCACGGACAGATCGCTCTGCCCCGCCTCCATCCGCGCGCGGTGCTTTTCATAGCGCGGGTCGTAGTGCCTTTGCATCAGGCTTTCCGCAAGCGGCGTGAAATCGCCTGCCAAGGCCAGCGCCTGCCAGTCATCGATCTGTTCTGCGGCGTGGGCAGGGCGCAGGCGGTCAATCACCGCCGCCAGCCGCGCGCCATCGGCGCAGATATCGGCGTAGGCGCTTGTCAGATAGGTCGCGCGGGCAGCGGCGGGGGCGTTGATCGAAATGCGCGGGGCGCGGGTCATCGCCTTCCATATCTCGGGCGGCAGCCGACAGTCGCCGACCTTTGAACTTTCGGCCTCGATCACCACCGGGCGGGTGGGGTCCAGTTTGGCAATCGCCATCGCCAACATGGATTCGAAAGCCTTTTGCGACGGCTGCGGCCCCATCGCGCCGAAAAGAGAGCCGCGATGGCGGGCGATGCCTTCCAGATCAATCACTTGGATCCCGCGCGCGGGCAGCAGGTTCAGCACTTCGGTCTTGGCCGATCCGGTGTTGCCGTCCAGCACCACCACGGGTGCTGGAAACGGCGTGTCGTAGACCGCCTTCACCACCAGCGCCCGCCACGCCTTGTAGCCGCCAGAAATCAGTTCCACCCGCCAGCCGATCTGCGACAGGATCGAGGCGAAAGAGCCAGACCTTTGCCCGCCCCGCCAGCAATAGACCAAGGGTCGCCAGCCACCCGGTTTGTCAGCGAGTGCGGTCAGCAGGTGATGGGCCGCGTTCTGCGCCACCAGTGCCGCGCCCAGTTTGCGGGCGGTAAAGGGGTTGACCTGTTTGTAAATGGTGCCGACCTGCGCGCGTTGCGCATCATCCAGCACCGGCAGGTTGATCGCGCCGGGCAGGTGATCTTCGGCGTATTCGGCAGGCGCACGCACGTCGATGATGTCATCGAAGCCGTGCGCGGCAAGGTCTGCAAGGGATGTCAGGGTGATGGCCATGGGTGTTCATAGCGGGTTCCGGGGCTGGCGGAAAGGTACCGGGGGCCGAAAGGCTCTGGCATCGCGGGCGGGCCGGCGGCAGACTGCAGCATCCGCGCCCTGCGCAGCGCTTGGGCGATTGATCTGCAACTGGCGGTGAACCGCGACATGAAGGCACATTTCATGGGCTATCCGAGGCTGTGGGGGTTGAAACGCAGCGACCGCAACATTGCCCACCGCCGGGTGCCAAACCTGCAGACGTTGTTTGCGCGGGTGGGGCAGAGGTAAAGGGCGATCACCTTATCCGCGATGTGGTGACGTGGATGCTGCCGGGCAAGCTGCCGCATGTCGGGATCGTTTCGGACGCGCGCAGCACCGATGGCGCGCGGCCTTTGGTCTTGCACAACATCGGCGCAGGCGCGCAGGAAGAGGACCGGCTTTCCGATCACCGGGCAGTATCGGCTGGGCGCGGCGGCTGTCGCAGCATTGCAGGCGCGGGGTCGGTCAGGCACGACAGCGCACCTTGCCTTACCCGGTCACTTGAAGCGATCCAGCAGCTTTTGCATCGGGTTGCGGGTGTCTTCGGGCGGGGACTCGGGCGCAGGGCCTTTCGGCATCGCCACCGCTTTGGGCGGGCGTTCGGTTCCCGTTGAGGCGCGGGGCGGGGCCATCCGCAGAGCAACCGCATTCATGAATTTGGCGGCGTCGCCGTCGGCCAGATGCGGCGCGCCATCGGACAGCCCGCGCAGAAGATCATCGAGCCAGTCCTGATCGGCCTTGGCGAAATCATGCAGCACGTAATCGGCGACGGCGTCCTTGTGGCCGGGGTGGCCGATGCCCAGACGGACGCGGGCATAGGCCTCTGACATATGGGCATGGATGGAGCGCAGGCCGTTGTGCCCGGCATGGCCGCCACCCTGCTTGACGCGGCATTTGCCGGGGGCGAGGTCCAGCTCGTCATGGAACACCGTGATCGCCTCCACCCCCAGTTTGTAGAAATCCGCCGCCGCGCGCACCGATTGGCCCGACAGGTTCATGAAGGTTTCCGGTTTCAGCAGCACAACCTTTTCGGCACCCAGCCGACCTTCGCTCACCTGCCCCTGATAGGCCCGCCGCCATGGGCCAAAGCCATGATCCGAGGCGATGCGGTCCAGCGCCATGAAGCCGATGTTGTGCCGGTTGCCCGCATATTTCGCGCCCGGATTGCCCAGGCCCACAAAGAGTTTCATCACACCGCCCCCGTTGGCCCGACAGAACCTTCATTGCCTGCGCTTGCCCTGCGATGCAAGATGGCGCGTCTTGACTTGCCGCAAGCGCACCTCCAGCCTAGCCCCTGACATTGGCGGCCAACAGGAGCCCCGCGTGCGGATCACCGTTCTGGCATCTATGCGAAATGAGGGCCCGTTCATCGTGGAATGGGTCTGCTGGTATCGCATGCTGGGCTTCACTGATGTGGTCGTTGTGACCAATGATTGCAGTGACCATTCCCCTGCCCTGCTGGATGCGCTGGCAGCGGCGGGTTGGGTGCAGCACCTGCGCCATGATGTTCGCGCCGGGCAAAAGATCACCCGGGCCAAGCTGGCTGCCGCAGCCGAGTTGAAGGTGGTGCGGCGGTCAAACTGG